>JAIRYX010000491.1 GCA_031267635.1 Planctomycetaceae bacterium | reverse complement strand
TGTTTTTTGTCGTTACGGATTGCGTCAAACAAAACGTCATGTTCCACCTGAAACGGATTTTCCCGATCTGTCTGCGTCCAAATCAGATTTTCCTTTGTCGGCGCAAAACCTTTGTAAATTGTCGGCGTTTTAATATGTTCGCCGAGATACGCGATTCCCTTTCCGCCGAGAACTTCCACTTTGCGGTAAACCCAGCATTTATCCTGATGCCGAAATTGAGCGGTCATTCTTGCCCCGTTAGGAAAAGTATATTCGACGGCATAATGGTCAAAAGTCGTTCCCGATTTTACCGGCACAGCCCGACCGCCTGAACCTTGCGCCGAAATCGGAAACATTCCCATCGCCCAAACCGCAATATCGTGATTATGTATCAGATAATCCTGAAACATTGATCCGTTCACCCAAGTGAACACATTGTAATTGCGGATTTGATACATCAGTTCGCTTTCGCCTGCCTGCCGTTTGTTTTCCTTCATTGCCTGATGAGTACGGTATGAAAAGACGACATTCGGTTCGCCGATGATTCCCTTGCGGATTTCTTCGACGGCGGCGGCGTTGGACGCGCTGTAATGATACTCCGTTCCGCCGACAACCTTGATTCCTTTTTCATCTGCTTTTTTACCTGTTTCCAACATCTGGCGGACGCCGGGGGCGTCAACGGCAAAGGATTTTTCCATAAAGACGTGAACGCCGTTTTCAACGGCGTATTCCACATGCAACGGACGAAATACCGGCGGAGTAGCAAACAGAACAACGCCGCCTTTGCCGACCGCTTCGACGACTTTTTTATAAGCGTCAAAACCGATGAATTGCCGATCTTGCGGAACGTCAATCTGGACGTTGGATTTTTCGGTGAAATTTTGTGTTACTCCTTTAAGAACGCCGTTAAGACGGTTCGGCAGAATATCGCCGAGTGCAACGAGTTTTTTCGGTCCTTTGGTTGACAACGCCTGCATAATTGCTCCGCCGCCGCGTCCGCCGCACCCGACAAGACCGACATTGATTGTGTTGTCCTCTGCCGCGTGAACGGCGTGAACGTTAAGCGGCGCAAACCGCGCGGCTGCGGTGCCCGCGCCGATAACGGCAGCATTTTGCAAAAATTGACGGCGTGAAGATTTCTGTTTCATTGTGACGGATGTTTTTGTAAAAATTGACGCTAGTTTTCGTTATAAGTTGTTTTATAATATAGAGTTGCAGTAATTTTTTGTTATCCTACAAATAGGGTACATTCATTTAACGTTGAAAAATACAGTGAAATATGAAGAATGATACTTTGTTTTTTTATTATGTCAAGACTAAAATAAGGCGGCGCCCAACGAGGCAATATTGCTGGGTACACGCTTGAGAACCCCCGTAATTTCAAGTGCCAAACAAAAAATCGACCAACTTAAAAGAGTTTTTAAAAACCTCATTTTCAGTAAACTTTACCGTTGAAAAATAAGGACTTACGAATATTTGGGGGAGGTTTCTGGAAGTTCCCAGTTGCCGTGCGGATTGATTTGGTTTGGGCAACTGAATAGTTGTAATTTCTCATAAATGCGGTTTCTGAATAAGAACGCTAATAAATATTCAAACATTTTACAGATTCTTGTTGACAAGCGAGAAAATTTCGATTAAAATAATAATTAACAGTTTATTGATTGGCAAAGTATGGTGATTTTGTCTTCAAATTTCAATCAATCCTCAAATTATGGGAGATTAAAACGTATGGCAAACCTTATTTTCACGACAACGGGTTTATTTTCCTGCCCGGAGATGGGCATTTCGCAGAATCGGGACAGTTCGTGCGGGGGGGGGGGGGTAAAGTGTAAAAATTGCAACGATACACAAAACGGCGAAAACGATTCGATTTTATCCCGCATTGCCCTCTTTTTTGCCCATTGTGGAAAAAAATCTTTTGTTCATCGAGCATTTACGCTGGTCGAATTACTCGTGGTGATTGCGATCATCGGAATTTTGATCGCGCTTCTGTTGCCTGCAGTTCAGGCGGCACGCGAAGCGGCACGAAGAATGCAGTGCAGTAACAACGTGAAACAAATTTCACTATCGCTACACAACTACCACGACTCCCACAAAAGCTTCCCGCCGGATGGCTTTTCCACCTTTGTTCTGTCGAGCCCGGCAGCAACGACACGAAATGCACCGGGACATTTGGGAGTTATGGCAAGAATCTTGCCGTATGTGGAACAGACAGCGTTGTATTCAACACTAAACTTTTCTTGCAGTTACGAATGGAACGACACGGCGAATCCGTGTAATTACGCGGCGGGGAGCGTGAAAATTCCCGGATTTTTCTGTCCGAGCGGTTCCCAAGATAAAGCGTTGCAAAATTGGGTCGAAAGTTCAGCAACATTGGGTGCGCCGGAACGTAATGACGCGACATGGTACAGTCGGCATTATTTCGGCGTTGCGGGAGCTGACAACGGCAATGGTGGTGCAGGATCTCAAGTTCCTGGAACAACGAATCAGGTTTATTCTACTATCCCAAGAACCGCTTATAACAATGGTAGTATGGCGAATAACGGAGTTATGTATATGGATTCCGATACGACATTTGCTAAAATGACCGATGGTTCTTCCAATACTTTTGTCTTTGGAGAGATTTCTTGGAACGATTACACTGGATCGCGCGGTTGGCATCGCGGAACTTATATTGTGACAGCTTTTCCATCTGGAACAGGTAATGGAACATTTTATCACATGTCTGCCAAAAGCACGCACGCCGCATTTTTTATCAACGGCGGTCTTCAGGCAAGATCGAGGAAAGATTATACAAACTCGACAGGAGTCGGACGTTTTAGTATGTTGAAAAATGTTGGCGCGTGGGGAAGTCATCACACTGGCGGATGTACTTTTGGTCTAGGCGATGGTTCCATTCATTTTGTTTCGGAAACAGTCAGTACGGACATTCTTCGCGCTGTTTCCAGTGCAAATGTCGGCGAGAATTTTCCTTTACCGTAAAAATTAAAAATCAGCACGAATGTAATGTGGGCGTTCGTCGAACGCCCACATTGTTTCACTTTTATTTAATTAGGATGACTCCAATGAAAAAAAATCTTTTTCTTTTGACCATTGCGTTTTGTTTTTCGGCAGTTTTTCTTGCCGCTCAAGAAACAAAAAATACTCCAAAGTTTGAACCGATTCCTAACTTGCCAAATGTTTTGATACTCGGCGATTCCATTTCTATCGGTTATACGCCGCCGGTGCGCGAGTTGCTTCAAAGTGAAGCAAACATTTACCGTCCGGAAGCTAACTGCGGAAATACAAAAATCGGACTCAAAAATCTTGACCGATGGCTCGACACGAAACAAAACGGTGGCAAAAAATGGGATGTGATTCATTTTAATTGGGGGCTTTGGGATTTAACTTATCGAAATCCGCCCAATCAAGACAACACAGGAGTCCGCGATAAAATTAACGGCGGAATTTCTTTCACGCCGGAACAATACGGTGAAAATCTCGAAAAAATTGTTCAACGGCTTGAAAAAACAGGAGCGAAATTAATTTGGGGAAATATTTCGTTGATTCCAGAAGGCGAAGGCGCACGTGTTGTTGGCGATGATGTACGATTCAATGCGGTTGCTACGGAAATTATGAAAAAACATAACATTCCGACAGACGATATTTATAAATTGACGGCATGTTTTGATTCCAAATTATTTGCCGCTCCAGGAGATGTTCATTATACGAACGACGGTTATAAAAAAATCGCCGAACAAGTTGCTGAACATATTAAATGTGTGTTAAAAACAAGAGTAACGTAGGATGTCCTTGCCGTTGCTCAATTTGAGCGATGGCAAGCGTCGTCTCTCCATTTTTCCCGCCATAAAAGACGGGGGAATTCAAAAATCCATAACAAAAAGGATCAAAAAATGAAATATAGCTATCTCATTTTATTACTGGCATGTTTGTTTCTTGCTGGATGTCAAGAGAAAAAAATAGGCGTGGAAGGAACGGTAACTCGAAAAGGACAGCCGTTGATTTCCGGTACCATCACTTTTACACCGGACGCGACACAAGGTACAATGCAAGGAGCAAACGCAATCACGACCATTCAAGACGGAAAATTCACACTTCCCGACAAGTTTGGAATTTCCGGTGGATGGTATAAAGTGATTATTTCTGGAGAAGTAACCGTTACCGGTGAAGGTGATAACGCGACAGCAAAACAAGAGTTTAAAGACTATATCACCAGTTTTGAGTTTAAAAAAGACAATTCGTCACCGATTACGATTGATATTCCGAATTAAATTGTAATAACGAATTTCCCGCTGTTGGCAATGGCGGGAATGTCGTTGTAATGTTTTGTATGTGTTCATGTCGAATTTTTCTGATTATTTCGTTTTTTTGGGGAGTTTTAGTTTTCAAGAAAATTTCAAAATATTTCACATTCCCCTTTGAAGACTCCGAATTTTGGTGTATAATAACAATTAATAAAATTAACTGTTAAGTAAAATCAATGGTGATTTTTGCTTTTCAAATTCAAAAAACTTAAAATTAAGGAGTTTCAGCGATGAAACAGCTAAACAAAGTGTTTGATTTTCTTGAGTTGTGTCAAAATATTGCGGGGGGGGGGGGTACGTAAAATGGCTAGTAAACCATGTTGTACGTGCGGTTTCCCTCTTTTTTGCCTGTGTTATTGCGAGCATTTCTGCCCGATTTGGAAAACAATCTTTTGTTCGCCGAGCGTTTACCCTTGTCGAACTTTTGGTCGTGATTGCGATCATTGGTATTTTGATCGCCTTACTCTTGCCGGCAGTTCAGGCGGCACGCGAAGCGGCACGAAGAATGCAGTGTAGTAACAATTTCAAGCAAATTGGGTTGGCGGTTCACAACTTTCACGATAGCCGAAATGGTTTACCACCAATTACGTTGGGAGGAGAAAACACAGACACAAACCGAGTCTCCGTGTTTGTGCTTCTCTATCCTTACATTGAGCAACAGTCGCTTTACGACATGATTAACGCGATTCCGGCGCAATCGGACGGCAGAGCGGGATTTAACGTGATTGTTTATAAAAACGCCGCTATAACAGGACGTAAAGCCGGAACGTTGGATTGGTGGGCATTATTTACACCGGAACAACAAAAATCGTTTGGCGCGGTTTCTGCTTATCGATGTCCTACACGGCGCAGTGGTGAAACGATTTATGAAGGAACAACGGAAAATCAAGACGTCCCCGGTCCACTCGGAGATTATGCTGTTACAGTAATGGCGTCTAATTGGTGGTTTTATCATTTTGTTCCAGGTGATACCGGCCACATCAGAACGCAATACGGTGCGTTACGTGTCACAAGACTTAACAGTAGCACAGATTTTGCTTCTTGGTCGCCGCGAGATTCTTTTGCATGGCTGACCGATGGAACAAGTAATCAATTTTTAATGGGCGAAAAACATATTCCGCTTGGTCGTTTGGGACAATCGCGGCTTGGTTCAGCCGGAGGAGCTAATTCTGCTTATACCGCTGACGAAACCTACATTACAACAGGTCGTTGGGCAGCCGGAGCGGCACGGAGTGTCAAAACAAATGCGATGCGGCTTGCAAATCCTAAAGATTTCCAGGAAGACGCCGCCAATAGTGTCAATACGAATCATGATAACAACGGACGAAGCGGTCATTATGGTTTCGGAAGTTGGCATCCCGGTGTTTGCCCATTTTTAATGGGTGACGGTTCTGTTCATGCTTTTTCTACAACAACTTCAGACGCTATTTTGCGGGCATTTGGAAAAGTAACCGACGGCGGCGAAGTATTTCCCTAAAACGATTGGAAATTCATTTTATAAAATGAAAAATGGTAGGCGGCATTTCTCTGAAACGTCACACGGACTTTTTTAGAAAATTCCCCTACCTCTTTCAAAATAGGTGAAATGTAAATTGAAAATATTATCATTTTTTCAAAAGGACAAATGTAATGAAAAAAATTTTCGGAATTCTTTTTCTAATGTTTCTCATTTTTTTGACAAGCGGATTGTCTGGTTGTGGAAAAAACATTAAAATTAAAGGAAAAGTAACATTAGAAGACGGAACCCCTGTTTCCAATGGAACAATTCTATTTCAGGGAGAAACACGTCAAGCATACGGAAACATTCAAGAAGACGGTTCCTATTATCTTTCGTCGGAAAAAAACGGAGATGGGATTCCGCCTGGGATGTACAAAGTCGTGATTGGCGGAACTTATAAACAGTCGGGAAGAAAAAGAACCGACGAAATGGACACGGGGGAAGACCCAATTGTTGATATGATTTATTCGGAGTATGAATTAACGCCGCTGACGTATGAAGTGATCAAAAGCGATAACGCGGCTGATTTCAAACTCAAACCGTTTAGCGGATACATCAAAAAAAATATATGAAAGAGGCGTAACTATTCAGTCGCTCAAAGCCAATAGATCCGCACTTGGGTGACTGTATAGTTACTGTCAATTTTACCGGAAAATATTATTATTGCCGCCCTTATTTATGAAATTCCTTTAGTAGCCCAAATTGACGCCAATAATGCGCCCTTATTCCCTTATTTTTCGTTCAAATTTTTTGATAAAAATCCATGATCTAAAAAATAAGGGAATTTAAGGGCGCGTTTGGGGGCTTTGTTGGCTACTAAGAGAAACTTGATAAATAAGGGTGGCAATAGTAAAATCTTTCGGATAACTATTCAGACGCCCAGTGCGGATTTATTTGGTTGGAGCGACTGAATAGTTACAAAGAGGCATTTTTTTCCCAATAGACTTGGGCATTAAATTTGTCTTTACGCATGATGTGTCTGTATTTTCATAAACAAACCTCACTCCTTTAACTTTGTAACAACGTCTGCCTCCGTTAGTAACGGTAGGATGTTGTTACATAGTTTTTTACTGAAAGCTCAACAAAATGAAACGCTTATTTTTCTTTTCCCTATTTTTTATTATGACACTGCTGTTGCCTAAAATCGTCATGGCGCAGGAAGTACAAATTCCGCTTATCCTTTCGCCGGAGCGGCAGATTCCGATGATTGCCGATGTGGACGTGTTGGTTATCGGCGGGACAACAGGCGGCGTGGCGGCGGCTGCGACAGCGGCAGAACACGGAGCGAAAACGTTTCTTATCGCTCCCTATCCGTATCTTGGCGAAGACATGACGGCAACGCTTCGCTTGTGGTTGGAACCGGGCGAAACACCGGAAGACCCGCTTGCGGTCGCGGTTTATAATGATACAAATCGTGGAACGCCGGCGCCGCTAATCAATAAAGAGTCCCACACTTTTATTTACAAAACAGAAGGATCAATCAGTTCCAAACACCCGGAAAACAAGCAAAAGCCGCGTCTTTCGGATAAAAACGCCAACGACGCTGTTCAAAATAGTTTACAAATCGACGGCGACGTGGCAATCATTGCCGACATGAAAGAGCCGAAAGAATTGGGCGAAGTTGATCTCGTCGCGTTTCTTCGTAATGACGACTTTCAAGTGAACGAGGTGATTTATTCTGTGTCGGACGACGGTCAAACTTGGAAGACATTGGGAAACGTAAAACTTCCCAATGGTCGCGCCGGATACGACGAGCCGGTCAGTTATTCGCTCACGTTAGACGCACCGATCAAAACGCGGTATATCAAAGCCGAAGCGAAACGTGCGGCGGGAACGGAACGAATTTTATTAGCGGAGCTGTTTCTCGTGCCGCCGTTGAAAGTGAAGCCGATTGTCGAAGAACCGATTGATCCGAATCGTCCGAAGTTTCCGCCGCCGCGTCCGATGCACGTCAAAAAAGTATTGGACGACACGCTCCTGGAAGCGGGCGTAAGTTTTATTTACAACAGCTATGTCGCCGATATGCTGATTGAAGAAGGAACGAACCGCGTTTGCGGCGTAGTGATTAACAACCGTCAAGGTGAACAAGTTGTCCTTGCCAAAACAATAATTGACGCAACAATTTCGCATAATTTTTCTCTACGATCCGCTCTTGAAGATGATAGACAACGCTTTCGTTTTGGTCGTGATTTATCGAGATTAGAATATGTTGTTGTCGGCGGAGAACCGCAATCGTTCACGGATCGTTTCGGATTGAGCGCATCGCCGCAAGTGATGGGAACATATTTCGGCAAGTGGCCCAATGAAGCAAAAACGGAATCGGGAACTTATAAGTTAATTCGTTATCGGATAACCCAAACGGAAACACGACATTTTGACAAAAATTTTGAATCGAAAGTACAATTGGCAATGTATCATCAAGACCAACAGGAATATGCCGACAATGCTTGGTATGAAGACTCTTCCGACTTTTCCCAATTAATTCCAAAATCTGAAAAAGAACGCCGTGCCGTCATTCACGACAAAACAATGCGTCCAATCAATCTGATTGCGCAAGGACGACAACTCGGCAAACAGTTTGCTAAAAACGCAAAATCTCAACCGAAAATTGACATAGTAAAACTTCGTTTGCGCAATAAGGATGATTCCGCTAACACAAAATCCGATATTTCAAGAATGACAGGGATTGATGTTCCGCGTCCCAAGCAAGAAACGCGAACCGATGTGCCGACACTCGCATTTTCCGCCAGTATTTATAAAGAGAATGAATTTTTTGCTGATGCGGGAAGAAACGACAATTACGATGTCATTGTCGTCGGCGGCGGAATATCCGGTGCGCCGGCGGCGATTGCGGCAGGTCGGCAAGGAGCGAAAGTGTTGCTCGTCGAATATCTGCACGGACTCGGCGGCGTGGGAACCGAAGGCGCAATTGCCAATTATTATTGGGGAAACCGCGTCGGATTTACTGCCGAAGTCGAAGGCGGAAAAGCGGCGTGGGTGATTGAACAGCGTAAACAATGGTGGCGGCAAGCGTGCGTCGAAGCCAATGTGCAAATTCAATACGGCGTAATGGGAATCGGCGCGGTTGTTGCAACGGACAATCCGAAAAAAGTGATCGGTGTGAAAACGGCTGGGGACGGCATTCCGCAATATGTGTTCGGCAAAGTGATTATCGACGCGACCGGAAACGGCGACGTTGCGGCTGCCGCCGGAGCGGCGCCGATGTACATTAACGCTGACGAAATCGCGGTGCAAGGAGCCGGCCTTCCGCCAAAGGAACTTGGCGGACGTTACCGCAACACCGATTATACGTTTGTTGATGAAAGCGATATTTTCGATTCAACACACATGTTTGTTTATGCGAAAGATAAATTTCCCAACGCTTTCGATCTTGCGAAAATCCTTGACACGCGCGAGCGGCGGCGGATTGTCGGCGATTATGTAATGACTGTGCTTGATCAAATCAACGAGCGAACGTATCCCGACACGATTGTTCAGTCGCGTTCCAATTTTGATACGCACGGCTACACGGTCACGCCGTATCTCGAAATCGAGCATCCCAATGTGCGAGGATTTTATTCGTATTCGCCGTATCGAATGAATATTCCGCGCGGCTTGGACGGGATTCTCGTTTCGGGGCTTGCGTCGAGTTGCGAGCGGGACGCCGTACCGCTGATGCGAATGCAGCCCGATTTGCAAAATCAGGGATATGCTCTTGGTTATATCGCCGCAACTGCCGTCAAAGATAACGTACCGCTGCGCGAGGTGGACATTCGCAAAGTGCAAAAACATCTTGTTGAAATCGGAAATTTGCCGGCGTCGGTGTTGACCGATATTGATAATTACGAAGCGTTGCGTGCTGAGTTGCCGGATGCGGTGAAAAACCTGCCGAACAGCGAAACGTTTGAGGGAGCATATCGGATTTTCTGGTATCCCGAAGAAGGACATAAGCTCGTGCGCGAGGCGTTTGACGCGACGGCGGATAAAAAAATAAAAACGTGTTACGCTCAAGTGCTTGCTGTGATGGGCGATCCCGTCGGCGCGGATTTGTTAATAGAAAAAGTGCGTTCTTACGAAAAATGGGACGCGGGCTGGAATTTTCGCGGTATGGGACAATTCGGTTCCGCGCTCAGTCCGCTTGACCGTTTGATTTTAGCGTTAGGGCGTTCCGGTGATAAACGCGCTGTTTTGGCGATTGTCGAGAAATTGAATCTGCTAACGTTTGCTGACGACTTTTCGCATTATCGCGCGTGTTCGCTTGCGTTGGAGGAACTCGGCGACCAATCCGCCACTTCCGCGCTTGCCGCCGCATTGAAAAAACCGGACGTTTCCGGTTATGTGCATCGTTCTATTGATATTGCAAAAAAGTGGGACAAAGCCGATCCGAAAGTTGATACCGCCGAAAAAAGTCGCCGCGACTCGCTTTTAGAAATCGGACTCGCGCGGGCTTTGTATCGGTTAGGCGATCAAGACGGTCTAGCAAAATCCATTTTAACCGACTACGCCGAACATGACCTACGCGGACATTTCAGCCGACATGCACGATTGGTTTTGGGAAAATAAAAGATCAAAACGGCGTTTCATTTTTGTTGTGCACTCGAAAATTGTCTAATTTGCAAAGATTTCAGAAACGCCTGTCTCTTTTGTTCCTAACATTTCTTTGAGGTTTCTTGCGTCTGTCGTATTGAAAAAAAAGGATTTCCTAGAATTTCCCTTTGAGGAATAAAGGCGGTTGTCAGAGATTGGCTACCGTATTTCCGACAATAGATCTTGACGTCCGTGATCGGAACATCGGTGGTCGTGTCGCACGAAACGGACGTCGGTGCCGTAGAGTTCGCGAATCATTGCGCCGTTCAGTTCCGACGTCGGATGCACCGCGACGGTACGGTTGACGCAAATGACGCTTTTGACGACATTCGACACGATTCCGAGATCATGCGAAACAAGTAAAATCGTCAATCGCTTATTGAGTTCCCGCAAAATGTCATACAAAATTTTTTCCGCTTGCGGATCAATATTATTCGTCGGTTCGTCAAGCATCAAGATTTTAGGGTCGCCGCAAATCGCGCGGGCAATCAATACTCGCTGACGTTGCCCGCCGGAAAGCGACCGAAACGGCAATTTCATTTTATCCGAAAGCCGCATAATTTCCAGCGAATCTTTTGCCGCCTGTTTGTCGGCTTGCGAATACCGCCATTGAAAACGTTGACCGCCCCGCATTCTGCCCATCAACACCGTGTCGAAAACTGAAATAGGAAACTGCATATCCACCTGAATATGTTGCGGCGTGTAACCAACGCTTGTGCGGCTTTGTTCCGGCGGTTTGCCGAGCAAACGAATTGTTCCGCGATTTGGTTTCAAAAGTCCGAGCAAAAGTTTAAGCATCGTCGTTTTTCCGCCGCCGTTTGGTCCGACAATCGCAACAAAGTCTCCCGCCTGAATCGTCACGCTCGCATTTTCTAGTACCAAATCCTTATTATATGTGAAATCAAGACCGCAAAATTCAATCACCGGCGGCGTTATTTCTGTCAAGGTAGCTGCGTTTGTCATGGATTTTTTGCTAATAACTAATAATAATAGGGATATTGGGGAGTAATAAAAACAAGTCTTTATCTGTGTATACGCGGCAAACGACCGCTCGCCATGATAACGTTTCGCTCGCAAACCGTCGCATTTATGGGTGTCTTTTTTGTCAATAGGCGACGCCGTTTTCGCTTGCAGACGGCTTTTAAAATTGTATCTATTTTTTCCGACAAGGAATACATAGCTGTTTGCCGTCGATAATTTCGATTCTCGTGGACATGACCATTTCGCCGCATTGTTCGCATCGAATACTTACATGAATTTTCGCAGTTTCCGGCATTGGAATTTGTGCCGGAGCAATGGCGAATATTTCCTCAAAATCGGCAGACAAAATTTTCTCAATCATTTTTTGCTGAATATTTTTGCGTTCTTCGGAATCGTCTTTTGCGAGTTGATTTTGTTCTTCACGTAAATCATGGAGCAAGCCGCCGCGCGTTGTTAAGCGGACGTTCTTGCCGTCGCTACGGCGGAAAAAAGAATAAGCGTTTTTTCCGTAATCTAAAAAGATAAAATTTCCCTTGCCGAACGTGCATCCGGTAAGGAATTGAATCGCGTCCACCGAACACATATCCGTTTCCACCACGGCGACAATTTCCTCGTCTTCTGCACGACCAAATTCGTGAAGAACCCAGTCGCCGACACGCATTCCAAACGTCAACCCTGGACAAAGATGTCCGTGAAACGCAATCACATCGTCAATTTGCTTGGGCGTCAACATCTACTTGTACCCGTTTCTTTGCAAAATATTGTTTCTCTTTTCTTTTATCTCGATAAACCTTGAGATGAAAAACCAAAACGACTCAACCAATGTCAGTTTAACGAAAAAATATTTTCATACAAGCTGCGCTCTCACCGCAGAGGCAATGGAGTTTCCGATCCCATCAGTCCCCTTGCGCAGAAAGCTCCGTTATTGTTGATGATTGATTCTGCATCTTGCGTGCGTAAGATTATCGCAAAAAACTTTTTCCCTGAAATCCGATTGATCAAAAAAACTGATTATTCGTTTTTGGGGAACAATATTTGAAAACACAATAAAAAACTAACGATTCATTTAGAGATTTTTATGGAGAATCACTTTACAAAAAACGGCTTTTAACAATTTTCACCAATGTCCCCACCACATCGTCAATCGACATATTGTCCGTTTCAATATGAATTGCGTTGATTGGTTCGCAAAGAGGCCCGACTTTGCGATTCATGTCGCTCGTATCGCGCTGGTTAATTTGCCGCAGGATTTCATCATAATTGGCGGTTTCTCCTCGCTTTTGATATTCTGAAACGCGGCGTTTGACACGTTCTTCCGGCGTTGCAGTCAAATAAATTTTACATTCCGCATCGGGAAAAACAGCCGTTCCTTGATCGCGTCCCTCGGTTACAATGTTTTTTCCACGTGCCTGTTCCTGCTGACAACGTACCATTAAGGCACGGATTGCCGGGTTATTCGCTGAAAACCACGTTTTTTCCGTAACTTCCACCGACCGAACCGCTTCGCTAACATCTTCATCACCGAGAAATGTTCGACCTGATTGAACGTGAATTGGCAGTTGTTCGGCAAGAGCTGTCAATTCATTGGAGTTTTCCCAATGAATATCATTTCGCAATCCTGCTAATGCAACTGCGCGGTACATCGCGCCGGTATCTAAATAATCGAATCCTAGCTCTACCGCTAAATTTTTAGCAACTGTGCTTTTTCCTGCTCCCGCAGGACCGTCAATTGTTATAATCACTTTTAATCTCTATTTTTATTTACTCTAGAATTCCAGAGTATATTTATTCCTAGTACAAAGTTACTTAAAGCCCCTTGACACCAACAGTGTCGTTTGCGTTTGCCTTTTTCGAGCGAAAATTTCACTTCATGGGCTTCGCGTTTTGGTTATAACAGTCAAAGTAGCGGTGGATTTTCGCCTCAAGTGTCGCAACGGAATCGAAATCGCCGTGCCATAAAACACGACGATTCAGCGTCTCCATTGACTGGTTATCCGAAAGATTTTACTATTGCCGCCCTTATTTATCAAGCTTGAAAAATTCGAGGTCTCTGAAACCGTATGCTTGTCGTTTCATGGTTTTGATTTTATTGTTGAATCCTTCGAGATGTCCTGTGGTAATTTCGCAAGTGACGTAGTTGATGAGTTGGTCGGCGTGATTGCGTAGAGTGTTCGCGAAACGCTGTAATTCCGACATGTCCGACGCCACCGCAACAATCTTCGATCAATCGCGACGCAGCTTTTTCCAAAACAGCTTCAATGCTGTCGCGTCTTTACCGCTGCCGACAAAAATTGCCCGACCGGTTTTTAAATCCATCACGACCGCCAAATATTTATGTCCTTTTTGAGCCGCTATTTCATCAATCGCAATAGGCGTGACATGTTTCAACGACGGTCTCGCGTAATGTTTGTGAAGATACTCTTTTTCAATATCCCGAATCGCGTCCCACGACACGCCAAGATGT
>JAIRYX010000008.1 GCA_031267635.1 Planctomycetaceae bacterium | reverse complement strand
CAATAATTCGGTTATTGACTTCAATAATTCGGTTTATGACGCCAAATTTTACGTTCACGACGTCAAATTTCCGATTTCCGGCGCTCGCTCGAAGGAATACGAGGGACGCTTGGGACTTTGAGAGGGCGTTTTTTTGATTTTTGAGCATCGGCGTAACGTGAGTTAGTAGCTCGAATCGCGCCAACATGCGTCCTTATTCCCTTTTTGTTTTAGATGATGAGTTATAAACGAAAAATACGAGGGAATAGGGAATAAGGGCGCATAATTGGGTGCAATTCGGGTTACTAAGGGAATTTTTTAAATAAGGGCTGCAATAGTCATATTTTTCGAAAGGATTACCTGTAATGACCCCGATTGCCGTGCGGATTTATTGGGTTTGGGTAACTGAATAGTTATTGTTATTCTATAATTACTAATTACGCTATGATTTTTTCTATGCGCCGTACATTCCGGCGGCGCTCACCGCCGGTTTGCAAAGGTTGCTGTTACGCGAATTTCTTAATGAACTTAATTGTCAATTCTTTGCGGCAAATTGAGTTTTTGTGATTCTAAACCCGCTTTGGCAAAAATCAGATAAAGTACGAATCCGACAATAAACGCCGAGAGCGGCGGGCACGGAATTTCAAATGGCATTGTTCCGCCGAGATTCGTAACAACTAACGTTGCGCCGCCGACAATAAATCCGAACAGCCACGACAACCAACCGGCAGGATTGAATCCGGCACGCGGTCCCGCCCATTTTTTGCCCGAAAGAAAATAATCGGCAGCCATCGCACCGCAAATTGGACCAAATGATGCGCCGATGACTGTGAACACGGCGCCCGCTTCTCCTGCCAAACCGGTAACAACTAAAATAATCGCCGCTAAAACTCCTAATCCGCACGAAACCCAAGGATTAATTTTCGGGAACGACGTTTTAATGCAATCCGCCGCAATCAGCGTGCAAAAACACGCAGACGGAAACGCCGAAATTGCCAGCAGAAACATACAGACGGCTCCGAATTTGTCGTCCAAAATTGTATTTAATAAACTTGTTGTTGAAGCAACGCCTGAGTGACTTTGACTCGCAACAACAATCAGCGCGATACTTCCGCTTGCGATAGTCGGCAGAACAACGCCGACAAGTCCGCCCATCTGAACCGCTTTTTTATCTTGATTCGCACTTCCAAAACCGACCCCGGCAGCTCCCGCCGTTGCGAAGAAGCCGATTACATAAGTACACATCAGCGACACAACGCCGAGCGACTGGCTTCCGTAAAGTTTCACGCCGTTTTCCGCAACATCGGGAATCTTCGCGGCATCGAACGATCCGGCTGCGCCAATCGTTTTCACAAGCAGAATAACAAGAATCACAATCGGAATGATCGGCATAAACGAAGAGATTTTGCCGACATATTGGATTCCTTTCAAGCCGATAAACATTGCAATCAACGCCCAAACTATCCCAATTCCGCAATGAAGCGGCGTTCCGGCGGCTTCCTTCAAATTTCCTGCTAAAAATGGATCAGCAAGCAAAAGACCGGCAAAATAAGCGTTGACGCTCAACCAGCCGAATTGCAGAAGCCCCATGAGGAGACCGGGCATAAGATAACCGCCTGTTACGCCGTAAGTAGAAGTTCCGACGACGGCGAGCGGCAATCCGGTTTTCATGCCGAGCAATCCCGGCACAAGATAGTAGAGAAAGTGGCAAAGTAGCGCGGCAAGAATAAGTGCGCCAATCGCCAACGGCAAACCGCTTGCAAGCGTTCCTCCAGAAACCCCCTGACCGCCAGTGGGAACATCCTGCCAAAACGCAAACCAAAGCATGACTCCGGCATAACCGGCGGCGGTTGTCGTGAGCCATCCCGCACGTTTATTTTGCGGATTCGGTTGAGCGGAAGCAACGTAATCGGGAAGTTGTGGATTTTGTGACATAATTTTACTTTCCTAAAATCGTTTGAGTGTCTTTCTAAAAAATCATTCTTATTCACGAAATTACAAAAAATGCGAATCCTAACACACTTGTATTCATGCAGACTTTTGCCTTTTCGTAATAAAAAAACAGAATCTTCAATTTAATTGATTTCTCCACAAAAAGCAAGAAAGCGTAAAAAATAAACAGAAAGTTTTCTGCTTATTTCGTTTTTGGGAACAATATTTGAAAACGCAATAGAAAACGATGGCGTCAGTTACCCAAGCCCAATAAATCGCACTTGAGCAACTGAATAGTTACTGTTTCACCGGAAAACATTACTATTGCCGCCCTTATTGATACAATTCGGGCTACTAAGAGAAACTTGATAAATCAGGTCTGCAATAGTAAAATCTTTCGGATAACCAGTCAATGGAGACGTCGTTATTTAAGATTGTTACCCAGTGCGGAGTTATTGGGTTTGATCGACTGAATCGTTACAGTATGTTATAACTCAATCCTCTCCCAAATGTGAAATAAGCAGGAAAACCGAATTTAAAAAAGTTTCCTATATTTATTCTATCTTTCCGCGATTTTTTTATTTGCATTTCGTTTTACTTCCTGCTATAATGAGTTTTTGGGTTTGGCAATGAATGTTCCGCCAATAATGAATCTTGTCTATATGTTAAAGAGTTTGTGTTATGCCTTCGGAGTACCGAGCCAACGATATTAGTTTTGCATATCCAGATAACTGGCATCTCGAAGAAAGCGAGATGGGCGACGGGAACGTGACGGTTCATTTAACCAGTCCTGGCGGTGCGTTTTGGATGGTAACAATCAGCGACGCGAAAATGACGCCGGAAAAACTGTCTCAAAATGCCCTTGATGCGATACTTTCTGAATACGACCGCGTCGAGCATACGTCGGTGGAACGGATTATCGGAAAATACAAATTGGTCGGACACGAAATGAATTTTATCTATCTGGATCTGATTAACACCGCGTTAATTTTGTGTTTTGCCGCCAAAGGAAAGTCGTTTGCAATCTATTGGCAATCCGACGATGAACAATTAGACACTTACGCCGATGTTTTTGAAGCCATCACGTTTACGTTGTTGGATCGTATGTCGTTATAACAAAAATAAACATATCTGCTTAAAATAGTAACTTAGGTTACGCGGTGTCTCACTCAGACCGAAGCATGGTTATCTATTAGGGAGTGTAGTACGAAAGTCCTTAATTTCCCTTGATATGAACAATGTCAAATTTATAAATACGTTGAAAAATATCAAGTAAAATTGCGTGACTTTGTACTACAGTCAATGTTGCCGGAAAATATTACTATTGCAGCCCTTATTTATAAAATTCCCTTAGTAGCCCGAATTGCACCAACAATATGCGTCCTTATTCCCTTATTTTTCGTTTAATTTTGATAACAATCCATCAGCTAAAACATAAGGGCGCATATCGGGAGCTTTGTTGGCTACTAAGGGAAACTTGATCAATAAGGGCGGCAATAGTAAAGCATTGCGGATAACCAGTCAATGGGAGACATCGGCATTAAGATTGTTACCCAGTGCGGATGTATTGGGCTTGAGCGACTGAATCGTTACAATTTCATCATTGCTTTGGTTGAATTTTTTCTTTTTTATGCAATTTTCGTCTACAAATTTAAAATAATCGGAAATTTTCTCTTTAATTCACTAATGATTATTACATTTTTGAATAATTTGTATATAATATGATTCTTGTTTTACTATTTTATTTTTGTCAACGATAATAACCATAACAAAATCAGTATATAAAAGTATTGTTTTGGTTATAATTCAGTAGGAAAGCTAATGATGAAAACCGAAAATAATTCATTAGGAAACGGCAATAATGCTCCTGATTCGCAATGCAAAAAGAATATCACAATTGATTACGAATCACTGCTAAAAAAATTTATTCATCCGACTATTAATTCTCATAATCCTGCTAAACTTTCTTCGTTCGAACATTTTATTTTACAGAAGCCGTCTTTCCTTGTCATTGACGACAATAATGAATTACGACAGGAAATTATTGCAAAAACCGAATCTTTCAATATTGGTTGCGCGGGATCTACGCTTCAAAACGCATTGGAAAATTATTATTTTAGCGAATATGATCAAGTCATTCTTATTCTTGACTTGCGTCCGGTTTCGTTTGAAGGTCATACTCAAATGCTGCAACAAATTGAAAAAAAATTTTCAAGCGTTCCTGTGATCCTCATTGACAATCAAGCGCGAACTCAAGGAGAAACAGAAATTCTTTCACGTATGTCTATCTTTCGCCTGAAATCGTTGGATGATAACGATCAGTTGATGAATGCGCTTCAAGTGGCGTTGTATGTGAAAAATATTCTCTTTGAAAATAATATGATCAAACAGTCAATTTCTTTCCCGCATAATATTATTCATCCATCAGGAAATTCCGAACACATCCAAGAACTCAACAAAACAATCAATGAACTATCGTTATTGGAAACGCCAGTTATGATTCCCGGCGAAGAAGGAACGCAAAAACATTATTTGGCTCAGCAGATTCATTTAAATAGCGTGCGGACACATTATCCGTTTGACATTGTTTCGCTTTATTTGCTTCCGCCGGAATGTGTCGGCGTATATTTGTTCGGCTGCGTGCCGGGTTATGATCCGCGCTATCCTTACGGCGTTATCGGCAAATTGGAATTAATTCATCGGGGAACAATTTTCATTGATTATATCGAATATCTGGAACCGAAAGAACAACAACAGTTGTTACTCTTCCTTAAAACAAGAGCGTTTTGTAAAAAGGGTTCTACACAAACCGTCTTTTCCAATGTGCGAATTATTGCGGCGTATTACAATAATTTGCATCACGACGTGGAACTCGGTATCTTCAATCAAGAACTTTACGATCTTTTATATACGTCAGAACTTTACTCGCCGCCATTGCGGGAATTGAAAAACGTGTTGCCGGAATATGTTCGGCTTGGCATCAGTTGGGCGGCTGTCACCAATAATCTTCCTGTTCCGCAAGTGGATAAATCGGCAATTGATAAAATGGTCAATTATTCTTGGCCTCATAATAGAAAAGAATTTGAAGTGATCATTCACCGTGCGGTTTTTATTGATACTGACGGAGTCGTTACGGCAGAGGACATTCAATTCGACCTGAACCCGCCGGACGATACGACAAAACGCACGACGCCGAAAAACATGGGACTTGGCGGTTTAACAATGCAGGAAATTCAAAAACAAGCGATTATGGAAACGTTGAAATTGAATCAAGGAAACAAAATCGCATCTGCCAGAATGCTTGGAATCAGTGAAAAAACGCTTTACAATAAATTAAAATTATTCAATATGAACGATTGAATTATATTTTTCACGCTTGAAAATTTTGTTTTTAAAACGTGATTATCGTTGTCATGTCCCCACAGTCTTTTTGGTCACTAATGTCCCTTTTTTGATGAAAGCCAAATTTTAAAGCGTGAGAATGCAACAACACGGCTTTGATCGTCTATCAAGCCGCGCGCACAAATGCCAACATTTGCATTTGATCCATATTTTTGATTGTCTCGACGGTTGTTGTGATTGATTTTCCGTCGGCGATAAGGCGAACTTCGTTTTTCGGAAGTTCTTGACCGGAAGCGTCAAGAACGGAAATCGTGAGTTGACCGTTAGATTTATTGGGCGATGCGTCCGCTTGTAATTTCAAATTGACGATCCTTGTATTTTTATTTATCGCTTTTTCAATTTCATCGCGTTTGCCCTGTAAAATACGGTCATCGGCAACGTCAAGCAACACGGCTTGTTTGCCGTTGCGAGCATCTTCAAGCGTCAAATAGCCGGTTTTGAATTTCAACTGTTTAACATCAACGCCGGGTGCGACTTTGTCTAAAATGCTTTGTACTGTACTTAAAAATACTTTGCGTTCTCCCATCGACATTCCTTCAAGCCCGAGT
>JAIRYX010000459.1 GCA_031267635.1 Planctomycetaceae bacterium | reverse complement strand
TAATCACGATGTTATCTTGTGTCGTTGTGACGTAGATTGCAGAATCAACACCGCTGGTGCCCATTGATGGAAAATTCCATATCCACGTACGGAATTTAAGTTCCGCCGGTTCGCCGTTTTTCTGAATGTCAGTCCATGTTTTGATATATTCTTTGTCTTCATCGGAAAGACGGTCAGTGTCAACAATAATCTGATATTGTTCTCCTATGGAATGTCCCAATTTGACTTTGTTACCGTCCATGATTTCCAATAATCTAGCACGGCAGGTAAAACCATCAACGGATTTCCAGTACCGAAACGGTCGAGGCAAGCACGTGAGAAGTTCGTATTCTCTTGCTTTTCGCTGTTCTTCCGGCGTTGGTTTCGGTCTGTTGGGATTATACTCCGGCAGTTGAATAAAAAACGGACTTTCTGTTGCGTCACCGTGTCCTTCTGTTGCGATAGCTTTTCCCGACGCAATGTCTGCTTCGAATTGCTTTTTCATGCTCTCTCGCTGTTCTTCCACTTCTTTTTCATAAGCGAGACGTTTTTGAATGTTTTCAATAGCAAGTTCGGCGTCTTCTTTTTTTTCACACGTAAATGTTTTGGAATCAATCAGGTTTTGCAATTGTTTGCAAGTCGTTTCATCGCCCAAGCCACCCAGTAATCCAAAAATCGCGTAATGATATTTTTTCGGCGGCTTGTAGTTTGGATCATTAGGATTAATTCCATCATTAGGCGCATCTGCCAACGCCAATTCATCAAGAGTTGTCATTTCCAATATCTTTGGAATTAAACTCTTGCAATGATTTAAGAATATTAAATGTGCCGCACGACTTTTTATCAATAAATGATTCGATTTGTCAGAATGATACACTTCAAAAAACATTGCAACTTCTTCCGGAGTTACAAGGTCATTTTCTTCCGGTTCTTTCTCATTATTCTTTGATAGATACTTGCGCTTTTGAGATTCGTAATATCTAAAAATCGCGTCGTAATAAGCGGATGTTATTCTGAAATCTTCTTTGGGATTGGTTAAGACCTTTAAAATTTCCAAACGTCCTTTTTTGGTTTCGGATAATTTTATTCCGTTTTCAACAGCATTTTCAATATCCGCTTTATGTTTAGCGATTGCGTCTTCTCTGGCTTTCACTACCGCTTCATCCAAATAAACGATTGGACCGAGTTCAAGCAGTTCTTCATAGGTTAAAGGTTGAAGAATCCGAGAAGGAGTACCGTAAGTTGGGTCTGTATAATAACGCATAATAGCACAGGAGTAATGGGCAACATCCAATGCACGTTTTCCAGCCGGTGTACTTGTGTCAATCCGTTTACAAATTTTTTCAAGTTTTTTTAAGTCATCGGCATTGCCAAATGAAGTTCGTGTCGTTGGATTGTTATTCATAAGAATATGACAAAAAGAATCAAATAATGGAAGAGTAGACGTGGTTTCAATAATTCTCCATGCCTCATTTTTTATCATCATAATCTCCTCATTTGATATAATATTTTTCCAGTCAACACCCGTGAATTCTATGCACATAATGCCTTTTGGGGGAATACCGGTTTTCCATAAATCAGTGATTTTTTGCCGATAATCGTCATTATCGGCATATTTCAACAACAAAAACCATATGAATCGATACATACTGATCAACCGCTTTTCAAAAAAAGTATTGTCAGTTTGTATTGTTATGGATTGAAAAGCTGCCTCATATTTATGAAGAATATGTGAAAGAGTTTCAAAATTTTCCGGGGATTGATTTGATTGCAAATCTATCCACTTTTCCGAATTGACGTCGGGAGTCAGTTCCGCAACACGTTTTTGTGCTTCCGCCACTTTGGAGGTTAATACAGGATTGGATAGTTTGCTATTAATAGTCAATTCCTGAGTGAATATTTTGTCAGCCCCAAAGCTGCTTAATATCAAAATTACAGTACTGATCAAAAAAAACTTTTTCATAAAAGTTATTCTCCATTTAAGATTTAATTTTTAGTTAATAGTTAAGGTACGCTTGGTCCATTTTTTATAAATGTTCCAGGTGAAAGTGTTTGATTACAACAAGCTTCAGAGGTTGGAGACGGAGCAGGAAGGTCGGGATCATGATTAGGAGGTAATGGTACACTAACCCCTTTTACAACCCATTGTTGAGTAGAAGCTACAGATCTTAATACAGCCAAATAATTATTATTATAGTTGGAAATATTTGCTGTAAATGGCCCATCTGGTGGATAAACAGTAAATGCTTTTATTCCAGGATCATTGATTGTAAAAAAAGCTTCATAATTATTACCTGGGTAAATTAATTTCAACTTAATTGTCTTTGTATGCTTACCACCATTGGAATCATCATGTATCCAATCATAATCATCAGTAACTTGCGCATGACATGATGAACTAGTTACAGGATTATCAGTAGTAGGATAAGCATAAAGAGGAGCATTTGCATCTATTCCCAAAAGTTTTAAACAAGCACCGGCAAGACTCGCTAATGTTCCGCAATCCCCCGACTTATTTTTTGCATAAAACCGCCATGCATTCCGGTCTGTGTCCATAGGAGAAGCATGTCCAGGATTACTATCAACACTAGTGGCTGTTTTATTTGCTGCATTAGTGGTTGTTGTTGCATTTTTTGCATTTTCACACGCATACGCAAGATGATTTTTTGTAAAATCAGCTTCTGAACATTGGCGAGTATTCCAAGTGTTGTAACCGACATGACTTGTACTACACAATAAAGCGTCTGTTATGCTAGGTGAAACAGAATACTTCCAATCAAACTTATTCTCCATAATACCAACAGCATCTATTGCAATACTGTTAAAAGTAGCGGGTGCTGTGGTTATTGGCGGGTTGGCATTACCACCTGCAGGAAATGGAGAACCAAATTTCCTCATTGTTTCATATTTTCACCGGACAACGTAAAATGGCACGCTCTACTTTTCACACTTTAAAATTTAGTTTTCATCAAAATAAGGAACGTTAAGGACAGGACGTTGTGAACGAGGAATACCGTCTTAAAAACCGAATTTTAAAGTGTAGGTGGCTTATCAGAAGATTGATCGGATTTTTCTTTTTCCAGTTTTGTCCGTAAACGTTTGACATAATCCTGATCTTCGGGGGACAAATCTTTGAACGGGATTTGGAAACTGCCGGATTCATTGGGCAGTTCGATAATCACGATGTTATCTTGTGTCGTTGTGACATAGATTGCGGGATTTGCACTGACGAGTCCCATCGGTGGAAAATTCCATATCCACGCACGAAATTTAAGTTCCGCCGGTTCGCCGTTCGTCTGAATGT
>JAIRYX010000330.1 GCA_031267635.1 Planctomycetaceae bacterium | reverse complement strand
TTCACCAAACGACCGCCTTCAAAAAAAATACCAATAAGAAAAAACGTAAAAAGAAAGAACCACGTCTCAACAAAAAAATTGCTAAACCAAGGAAAATAAAGCAGTTAGGATTAACTTGATAACTGCTGGTACCAAGGCCAAGCGTCATGGAGGCTGACACGCAGCTTCCGGCACTCTGGGAGCCGGTGCAAGCGGTAGTGTTCGTCTGGCTCTTCTTCGCATCATTTTCGAATCTGCTGGATTGCCAGCGCAATACCAGGTTGCTCGATTTGTCATGTGGCTCAAACAGGAAGGTATCTACGAGCAAGTTCAATCCCATATTGAACAGAATGGTTTCGATTGGGACGTAGAACTGGGTAACTTTTATGTGGCCGAGTGTCTGCATGATGCTCTGGTTCAGGTAAAACCTGCGATCTTTCCTTCGTCTGCTTCCTGTGTCAATACACTGAATAATCTCTACCCGCATGTTCAGGACATTTCCAGCGATGACATGCTCAAGGCTATTCGTCAGTCGCTGACGAAAGATGGCAAATTCCCGTTGACATTGGTGGTACTTGATGAAGTTCAACAGTATATTAGGTGAAGATAGCCAACGCTCCATCGACGTCCAATAGCTTCCCCTGTCCTAAAAGTTTAATTCAACGAAACTTTCGCAGGTTTCAACGGAGCTTTTATGGATATCCACAACACGTTCGTTGGAATTTTTCTAAACTATTATCAATAAACAATTGAGCAGGAATGAAAGAAAAAGACCAGGATTTCAACGCCAGAGAAAATGTCAATGTCCGGCAAGAAATAAAGGGGCATTGGGAATCAGGAAATCTTTAGGGGCGGAATGAATCTCCTGAAAGAGAATGCTCCAAAATCTAAAAAAGAACGCCGGAAATCGCAAAAAGCTGTCCCAATTATTCCCTCTCATTGACTCTTTCTTGGATTGCCGACAACCGCCGCACCAGCCGTTTTATTGGAAGATCGGGTAAACCGGCGTTGCGTATTGCGGGACGAAGACCGGCGGTGGTTGTTGGTTTTGTTGCAGTAGTTGCCGTGCGGCAAGTTGGTCTTGGAAATCGTGCAAAATCCGACGGACTTCGAGAATCGCGTTGGGATGCGTGTGAACTTTGGTATGCGGCGACGGAACAACCACTTCGCTGCTTGCCCAATCCGCTTCTGCGCTGAACTTGCGGACAACGCCGTCGCCTTCGGGAATGTCCAATCCGAATGTCAGATAATTCTGTTTGATTTCACCGATAATGTTGTGATATTCCACCCATCCGGCGCGCGGCACATTGTGCATCGTTTTGAAAAATGGCGATTTCGGCGACAGCGATTCAACGCCGTTTGTCACGTCGAGCAACGAATAATTGTCAATTTTGTCCCGTTGTTCGAGTGAAAACGTTTGAAGAACATGAGCGAGTTGCTTCGGAACTGTGCTGACAGAACGAGTTAACCATTGCGTCGCGTCGTTGGAATACTTGCTACCGCGAAAGGGCGTTGCAATGGTAACGACCTGTTTGATGGACGGGTTCGAGTGAAAGAAAAACCATTCTTGAATCGCTTTTTTCGTTGCCACATCGCCGTGAATCTCCTCAAACGGTGTTTTACTGACAAGACGCCAAAACTGATCGCCGCTTTCTACCGTTTGCAAAAGCGAAATCAAACCGCCCATGCTGTGACCGACTAAAACCATTTGATCGAGCGCAGCTTCCGCGTGATGTGGGTCAATCGTGTTACGGATTTCCTGTAATTCCCGACGCATCTGCGCCGCAGAAACCCAAAACGGCTGCCCGCTGGGGTAAAGGTAAAACCAAAATTGGTATTTATCGCGGATTTTGGGATCGCTTCGGAGCGCGTTCAACATTTCGAGCCAAGTGATCGGCGACGAAAACAATCCATGCACCATCACGACTGGAATTTTATTCGGATCATAAGGTTGCGCCATATACAGTCCGACGGTCGGACGGTTGTATCCCGGCAATTTTTCGAGTAATTTTGCCGGATCAAACACGCCAATCGTTCCGACAATCATGTAGATCCTGTTGGAAAGGAAATAAGCAAGCGGCGTTGTTAAGTCGGTTTCCAACGGCACGAGCCGCCCTTCCACGACGGTTTTATCGCTTTCGAGCGGGTCGTAAAATTCGAGTTCCGCTTGTAACTCTTCGTGATTTCCTTCATAAATCGCACGAATGTTGGGGCGCAAAAACGCCGTCACCGGTAGCGACATATCATTAGGATAGTAATGTGCCGCCGGATTGTTTATAAAACTTGCGTCCTCTTTATCTTTGCCGGAAGAATTTTTGGACTGAAAACCTTTTCGGCACGCAATTAACGGAACTCCCAGTCCGAATTGGCGGTATTGGCTTTGCATTCCGTAAATTTCATAGTCAAACGCAAATCGAAACGTTTCAATCTCGTCAATTTTCCATTTACCGGTACGAATTTTGACGGAAAGATTCCAGTCATTTTCAATGGTTTTTAAAACATAATCGTTTTCTGTGCCGAGCCGAAACGTGTTATTTTGTCCGATCAGTCGCAACATCTGTTCGAGCGAGCTATTGTAAAACAGGCAAATATCGCGAAATTGCGGATCATAAGGATTTCTGGCAAAATCATACTGCGGGTCAAAAAGATAAATATAGGAATAAAGTGTTGACGCTGCAAAGAGTTCCGTCGCCAATCGCGGATTGAGTTGTTTCTGACGATAACCTTCAAGATAGGTGATTTCAGCAAACGTATAAATGAGATCAGGATCAGTTTGGCGTTCTTTAATAAGTTTATGTAATTTTTCAGCAACAGCAAGACGGTTGATATCCGCCAATTCTTCGAGAGCGTAAGAGCGCAACGTCAACCGCGCTCGGCTGCTCATTTTCGGTGAAGAAATGCTGTCGAGTCGAAAACGTATGACAAGCGGATTTTTCGAGTTAGGACGCAACTCCAACATTTTTGTCGTCGCACAGCCGGAAAAGACTCCTAGCAAAAATAATAACAGAACAAAAATAAAAACGATCGTTCGCCGATGATAAAATCTGCTTATACTGTATGATTTCGGAATTTTTTGCGAGATTTCGCCAAATTCCGGTGAACCGCGAATCATAACCGCGAGAATTTTCCTTTCGTAAAAAATGGATTGTCGAGTGAAAAGTGTCCGAGAATACTTCACTGGAACAATAGCAAATGAAAGAAAAAAATTCAAGAGTAAATCTTTGCCGATTCTTCCATATTTTGAGGGAGAAGAATAAATTTTGCAAACAAATAAGCAAACTAGATAAAACAGAAATGCAAAAATTACAACAGAAGTTCCTTTTTATACTGATTGAATGTTCGTTTTGTGCTTAAAATAAAAGAATTTTACGAAAAACGTAGCCAATAAATAATAATTATTTTTTATTTTCCTTTCATGTTTTTCGGAAATTCTTTGTGTTGTATTATTGTTTAATGTACCCTGTGATTCATATTGGCTCGTTGCAGTGATTTGATTTGTTTCGGATGGGGGTGGGGGCGTTCCCGTCCGACATTTCTTGCCCGAATAGCTTTGAGGAATTTCTAAAAACCCTCCCTTTTCAATGGCATTGGTTGTTATTAAAATGTTGGCACTTGTATTTTTCATTTTTTCCCCGTTTTTTCATTTAAATTTAGTACGATGTTTAGAGGAACTTCTAGAAATCTCCTCCCAAATGATTCGT
>JAIRYX010000308.1 GCA_031267635.1 Planctomycetaceae bacterium | reverse complement strand
CCTTGTTCGAGTAAGAAATTTCAGATGGAAACACCCCAATCCGAAATAAATCAAACCATCGCAACAAGATAGTATAACTCACCGGGTACTTAAAACAATAGAAAAACAGGAAAGTTCTGAAAATATAGGATAAAACAAAAAATATTTTACACTTACTGAGTACACTTTCACGAAAACCCTTTATTTCAAGTACAAAACGAAAAATCGATCTGCATAAAATGGAACTTCCGTTTTAACAAAGGGTAATTGCGTGGCTTGGTAGTAGTTTCACGTTTTAGATGTTCCATAGAAATTAAGGAGGATTTAATATAGCATCATTTAAAATTTTACGAACGCTACAATTTACCATATTTAACCATTTTAATATAACTATTAAACTTCCCACAATTTACACAAAGAGAAGCTATTTTTTAATTTGAGAAGGAAAAAGGGGAAATTCTGAAAATTTATCAAAAAAATAAAAAAATTTATTAAGTTTGGCTTATAGGACGTTGCAAAACCTGCTAGGGCAACTTATAATAGTAGGTGGTTGTAATGAGTATTACAGCCCGGTAACGTTACCGCAATAAGATTTAAAATGGACACGAAAATGTGTCAATGAAAAGGAGACTTTAGAAATGAAGAAACTGCTTGCTCTCGCGCTAATGGTTGTGTGTGTTGCTACATTCTCAATGGGATGCACACCCAAAGAAACGCCGAAAGATGGTGGTAGTACGCCTGCCGCAGGACAACCATCAACACCTGATTCGGATGGAACTCCTGCAGCTCCTACTGAAGAAAAATAATTGTGTAAACTTGCATTACGGGATTTTTACCGTAACCCGATTTTGATCCAGGAAACTCGTAAGAGTGACCAAAAACAGAGGTTTTTCCTCTGATTGTATATGATACGATAATAACGACGAGGCGATGAAAATTGCCCCGTCGTTTTTTTAAGCAATTTTTTATTGCGCTATTATTTTTCAAAAGAAAAACACGATAAAATCTTTTGAGTATGAATAAAAATATCGTGAAACGAATCTGTAAGTGTTGCCGTTTGTTTGAAATGTCCTACTTGTGTTAATTTGTGGAATTCATAAATAAGCTGTAACTATTCCGTTGTCCAAGCCAAATAAATCCGTACTGAGTAACTGTAGAGGTTACCCGAAAGACTTTATCGTTGCAGCCCTGAATTTATGTGGTTTGATTGACTGAATAGTTACATAAACTATAGTTTTTGTAATCTGAATGACTCACGATGAATCCATTACGGGAAGATATGTTAGCAATTTGGCAGGCGGGAGTTGACGGCGTGAATGTTCGCCGATTGATTGCCGAGCGTGTTTTTACAGAAAATTCCAATGAAAACGAACAAATTTGGATTGATGAAGTTGCGTATCCATTGAAAAGCATCCGAAAAATCAGCGTTATTGGAGCCGGAAAAGCCGCCGCCGGAATGTCTGCCGCGATAGAACAATCGCTTTCTCAACAAGTCGATACAGGACTCCTTTCCGGTTTTATCAATATTCCTCAAGATTGCGAAATACCGCTTCGCGTTATTCGTCAACAGATTGCACGTCCGGCGGGAGTGAACGAACCAACCGACGAGGGCGTATTCAGTACTCGCCAAATGTTGCAATTTGTTGAAAAAACGAATCGTGAATTAACGTCGCAAAACATTCCATTATCTGAACACCTGGTGATTTGTCTGATTTCCGGCGGCGGTTCGGCGTTAATGCCGCTTCCGGCAGACGGCGTGACACTGGAGCAAAAGCTTGCCGTCACACGGTTTCTTTCAGCGGCGGGAGCGACAATCAATGAGATGAACATCGTTCGCAAACAGATGAGTGATGTAAAAGGCGGAAAACTTCGCAGATGGTGCGGCGGTGCAACGCTTGTCACGCTGATTCTCTCCGATGTTCTCGGCGACCCGCTCGACATTATAGCGTCGGGACCGACAGTGGAAAATCTAACAACGGCGGCTGACGCGATTTATGTTCTTGAAAAATACGGTTTCTTGCAATCCGAAACGGCAGCCGAAATCTCCGAAAATGTAATGAAATTTTTGCAAACACAAGTTGCCGTCCAACAAAATCAATTTCACAAAACGCCACAAATTTGGGAACAACCGTTGCAAATTCTGGCACGCAATATTGTTATCGGCAATAACGCAACCGCCGTTGACGCGGCGGGAATCGAAGCGGAAAAACGCGGTTATTCTTACACGATGATTTGTGCGACGTCGTCGGAAGGGAACGCGGAGCCGCTCGGCGAATTGTTTGCGGAACGCGCATTACGGATGTGCGGTGAAAATTCTGTCGATAGAATTTCCAACTGTCTGATCAGCGGTGGAGAGCCAACCGTCTCGCTTGTATCGTTATCGCAACGCGGACTCGGCGGACGGAATCAGCAACTTGTATTGGCGATGATTTGCAAATTATTGAGCAATAGCGGTTGGCTTGAAAGATTCCGCGAAAATCCAGCGGCGGCATGTCCGTTTGCGTTCCTTTCCGGTGGAACAGACGGCGAAGACGGACCGACCGATGCGGCGGGAGCGTTTTTCGATTCCGAAATTCTGCGGAATATTGTCCAGTCGGATATTTCCCCCGCCGACTTTATTAGTCGCAACGACGCTTATCATTTTTTTGAACGTTTCAACGCATTACTAAAAACGGGAGCAACCGGAACAAATGTCTGTGATGTGAGAGTGTTGGTAAAAGGTAAAAACGTACCTTGTTGATTTTGAGAGTGAATGCGATTTCCCAAAATTTATGTTACATTTCCTTTTGGGCTTATTCGTGGTAAAATATGTTTTGGAATGACTCAAAAAAATTATAAAGTATTCGGAGCATTTGATGATAGAACTTGGCGTTAATATTGATCATGTGGCGACGGTGCGGCAAGCAAGACAAACAACCGAACCTGATCCGGTCTGGGCAGCGGCGGCGGCAGAACTCGGTGGTGCGGACGGAATCACTGTGCATCTTCGGGAGGATCGGCGACACATTCAAGATCGCGATGTGCGAATTTTGCGGGAAGCGGTGCAAGCAAAACTGAATCTCGAAATGGCGTGCGAACCGGAAATCGTGCGGATTGCATGTGAAATTGTGCCGGAGCAGGCAACGCTTGTACCGGAAAAGCGTCAGGAAATAACAACCGAAGGCGGTTTAGATGTTTTGGGAAATTTGGCGAAAATTAAAAAGGTAGTCGAAAAACTTAAATCGAAAGGCATTTTTGTTAGTCTTTTTCTCGATCCTGATCTGAAACAAATCGAAGCAGGTAAAGAAACCGATGCGGACGCAGTGGAACTACATACTGGAACATATTCACTGGCAACGACTTCCGTAAATCGTGACGCGGAACTTGTCAAATTGACCAACGCCGGAAAACTCGTTACGCAACTGGGATTTCGTTTGCACGGCGGTCATGGATTGACGTATCACAACGTGATCCCCGTCGCCCATATTCCGAATATGTTTGAATTGAACATCGGACACAGCATCATCGCCCGTGCATTGATGGTTGGACTAAAAGATGCTGTCGCCGAAATGAAACGAATAATCAACTGAAAACCTCTAAAAACTAAATGTTTAACATAAACTATTATTCGTTCAAGTTGTTATAAAAAGATACGAAAACAATACCAAACTGCATGAATTACCACGCCCCTTGTTAGAGGTGACTTAAAGAAGTATCAAATATTTTTCTCATGTCTAAAATTTCATCAAATACGCAATTGCCGCAATCGTCCTTTTTAATGATGACGTGTCAGTGCGGTACGGAACGATTTTTGAAACAAGAAGTACTTGAGCGCTATCACGATTTGCGTTTTTCGTATTCGCGACTTGGTTTTGTAACATTCAAAACGACACAATTTTATAATACGTCGAGAGTTCAGAAAATTTTGACTATTTTTTCGCGTTATTGCGGACTTTCGTTGGGGCGTGTTCAAGGAAATGATTCGGCGACGATGCTAACGCAAGTTTGGCAATTTGCGGAAAATCTACCGATAGATAGAGTTCACGTTTTTCCGCGCGATTCCGCTGTACCGGGCGAAAAAGAATTTGAACCGCAACTCACGCCGGAATGCTTTGAAATTCATAAATTATTGACGCAAGCTCAACGTAAACTTGCAGTTGGGAATGATTATCCGCTTTTTCCGGCGGAAAAAAAAGAGTTAATTTTGGACGTTTTGCTGATCTCGCAAAATGAATGGTGGGTTGGATGTCACGTTGCGGATACTTGGCGGTCGCGTCAACCCGGAGGAATTGTTCATATAAGTCGCCCAATTGACGCAGTTTCTCGTGCTTATCTCAAATTTGAAGAAGCGTTACGTTGGTCGGAAATTCCGGTAAAAACCGATTCTCACTGGCTCGATATCGGCGCGGCTCCCGGCGGAGCGTCGCAAGCGTTATTGGCGCGAGGAGCGAATGTTATTGGAATTGATCCGGCAGAAGTTTCGCCAATTATTCTCAAATGTCCTAATTTCACATACTTGCGTGGGCGATTGAATCAAGCTAAACGCACTCAATTGCGAAAAGTGAAGTTTATTATTTCTGATATGAATGTTGCACCTAACTATACACTAGACGTTTTAGAAGATTGCATTCTAAATCGAGCGACAGACATTCGCGGACTTCTTTTCACTTTAAAACTCGTTCGATGGGAACTAATTACCGACATTCCCGCCGTTCTCAACCGCATTAAAAGCTGGGGATTCGAAACAATTCTCGCAAAACAAATGCAATTTAATCGTCAGGAAATCATGGTTGCGGCAAGAAAATAGAAGGCGATTGAGAGTTTCACCACCTTTTAAAAATAAATTTCATAAATTTTGAAATTATTACAAAATTACGCAAAATGTAATTTTTTCTGATCATTTTATCTCCGTTACATTTATTAAGCTATGCTATAATAAATCGGGATGTTTTGAAAAATTTTTTCCTGTAAATACGCATAGAAAATCTACAAAATATGTCAGGATCTCAAGAAATCGTTGCTGTTGACATTGGAAACAGCCGCATAAAATTCGGACGTTACAACAAAAGTAGCATCACATTATCCGGTCAGTTGCCGCAACCGATGCAGGTGATTGTTGAACAATCGAAAAAATTATTTCAAATCGAACTTGATTTACGGGAAACGCCGCTTGCCGATGGTTCGGAGTGGGTCGTTTCGAGCGTCAATCAAACAGGATTGTCGCAATTTTGTCAGTGGGTCAAGGAAAACCGCCCACATGACAAAGTCCGAGTTTTGACACATCGTGAAATCCGAATGCCGCTTGAAGTAGCGGAATTGGAAAAAGTCGGTATGGATCGTCTCTGCAACGCGCTGGCTTCCGCAACACTGGCTCAACATGGCGAACCGGTATTGATTGTGGACATTGGTTCAGCAACGACATTAGATATTGTGTCGGGCGATGGGCGTTTTCTCGGTGGGGCAATTATGCCGGGATTTCGCGCGGCAGCGGTAGCTTTAAAAATGACAACCGACCAGTTACCGGAAATTAATGCCGACGATCTTCGTTTTCCGGCTTTTCCTGGAAAAAACACGCCGGAAGCAATTGAAGCTGGATTGTTTTGGGGAATGATTGGAGCAATCCGCCAGTTTTTGGCATTTGCTCAAGAAGGCAATTCTCATGCGTTGCTATTATTAACTGGTGGTGATGCATTCCCCGTACTGGAAGCGTTATTGAATCCTTGTTTCAAAATACCGTCCGACACGATTATTACCGAATCTTCCCGCGTTGCCAATCCAAGCGGCATTTCTTGTCCACCTGTTTTGCATTCCGACAATTCTTCCGTTACATCGCTGGGAGAGATTCCTGACGATGCATTTATTCCTGTAGCTCACTTTCATGAAGCGATTTGTTGTCCTTATTTGACGCTATCAGGTATCACTCTTGCTTCTTTGTCATAAAAGAGAAGCTATAGAGAATTTCTAAAAACCTTATTGTTCAACAAACGTAACCGTTGAAAAATAAGGGCTTACAAATATTTTGGGGAAATTTTTGGCAGTTCTCTACATTTATAACTCTTGAAAATTTTGTTTAAACCGAAGTTCCTTACAATGGTCGATTTTTTGACGTAAGTCGATAAATAGGCAATCATTAGCGTCTAATTTTTGGTCAAAACTGTAGGCATGTATCATGTATTTTGACACTATTGGTAGCCGAATGATATGTGTTATTTTATCGGCATGTATGTAGCTAAAATCCCTAATCACGGTTCCAATCCGACTTACCTTCTCCGCGAATCCTATCGCGAAGACGGCAAAGTGAAAACACGTACCGTCGGTAATATCACCTCGCTCGGTGTTGAAAAAATCGCTCGGATTGCTCACATTCTCAAAGGGGCTGACCTCGTTCCCACTCAATCGGCAATTGAAATTATTCACTCGCGTCCTCACAGTCATGTTGACGCGATACTTCGTGCCATCTTCCAACTCGGTCTCGAACAAATGATTTCACGTAAACCTTGTCGTCAACGTAATCTTGTGCTTGCTATGATCGTTCAACGAATCATTACTCCGCGTTCCAAACTTGGCACAACCCGCGAATGGGAGAATACAACGCTTGCAGAAGAGTTGAATATTGATACGAACAAAGAATACGCCGATTTGCTTTACGCGGCAATGGATTGATTACTCATATGCCAAAGCCGTATCGAACACAAATTAGCTCAACGCCATTTGTCTGA
>JAIRYX010000241.1 GCA_031267635.1 Planctomycetaceae bacterium | reverse complement strand
TTTCGTTGAAGGGTATCAATCCAGTTATTGGGGTCTTTTTCGCGATAACCTTTTGGAAACGATTCTGTCAAAATCGGTTGGACACAAGACGTAAAGTTGTCGAAAGAAGGAATCGGAAGGGCGTTTTCAACTTTGGAATTAACTATTTTAAATTCTTTTATGTGGTTATTTTTTTCGTCTTTTTTACCTGTGTTTACTCTAGCGAGATAGGTAATATTTTCCGGTTGATTTAGGAAGAGATACTTATCTTGGACATATTTATAGTATTTTATCAGGCATGTTTCCAGATGCGCTATTCCGTATTCATTGATTGGAAACGCTGCCTGAAAGCAGGATTTCAGATAAGAAATATGCTGCACCGCCGTAATATCCTTATCCTTATCTTTCTTATCTTTACCTTTTGGTATCCACATCGGGTCAAAACAAAGGTCATCAACCTTAACACGTTTCAGATGAGGAATATGATCTTTCAGTTTTTCAAAGTATTCCGCTTTCATTGACGGTTCGATAACAAGAAACGGAATCTTTGCTTGAGCGATTTGTTTGAGCAGATATTGTACGGTTGTTGTTTTACCCGAGCCGGTACTTCCGACAATGAGAGCGTGTTTGCATAAATCTTTGAGTTTGATGGAGTGGTAAAGGGCGTTTGGATTATTTTTATCATTGACTTTGGAAGTTTTTATTTGACCGAGTTGGATGTAGCCGGTCTGATTTGTATTTTCTTTTGAAAGATTTTTTGTTGAAGTAGCAAAGGGCGGAGGTTGTCGAACTTCCATGCCGGGCAACCCTTGTTCGTCGCCAATGGGAAGACGTAGCAAAATATCGGCTTCGCGTTGATTGATGATATTTGGAGTCAATAACACTAATCCTTCTTCCCATTGTGAGAAGATTTCGTCGGAGGTATTGATGCGTAAATTTTGAAAATATTGACGTGTTTGTTCGGCTTGTTCTTCGATAGGGATGCGTGTTGAGAAACCGCAAACCGGCGAGGACAATTCAAAGGCTCTGGAACCGCCCAACGGAGTGATGAGTGCGAGAGCGAGACTTTGTGTTTTTGAAAAATCGGATGTTGTTACTTTTATTGAGAATTTGGAGAGGTTATGCTGTGTTCCGATGAAGCCGGAATAAAACCGTTCGACTTCTGAATAAGGGATGGTGTTATCGGGATTGATGAGCCAGTGGTAAGGTTCTAATATCCGGCGAGCAAAAGAAGCAAGACTATGAATCCTGTCAAATAACTCGTCTAATCGGGAAGGAGAAAGTCTTGTGGAGATAATTGCGGGTGCGGAGTACAGTAATTCCTGAAAAAAACTGCGTTGGCAGAACGTATCCTGAATTGCCGGATGAAAAGGCAATGAGATTGGACTGAAAAGTAATTGAGCTTTGACGGCATAGGGGTTAGTGTCTGGAAATTGTTTCTGTGATTCATTGGTATAGAATGGTTCTGTTGGCAAGGGGAATTCTGTTGACGGGGTTGTTTCATTTTCTGTTGGTGTATTATCGGTACTGATTGTTGTGTTTGGACGTGTCCCCCAAAACGTATCGGATTGTAACAACTTTGGCGAGATGTCGAAAACTTCAAACCGTCGTTTTAATGAGGTACTGTACCACTGGTAAGAATCAAAGTTCTCAAAGACTTTTTTTAGAAATGTTTGGCGGTCATCAAATTCCTGATTATTTTTTATATTATAAAATCGTTTCCATCCGTAATCGTCTGGAAGAATCCGTTCAAATGAATTTAGTAACTCGTTTTCTTGGGTATCGGTGGTTGGCGTATTGGGTGCGTACAGCAACACGAAGGGACGGACAGTAAATGATGTCGGCTCAGAAATCAGGCAAAGCTCAATGGATGTTTGGTGATTATTGATGGCAAACCATTTGGCGGTTGTCCAAAGCGCTTCTTGTTGTTGATGTTGTGTTTCGGTGTTGGGAATTGCCGAATACAACGGGCAATACGATATTTCGTAAACGGCTAATATTTTTTTCATCGGTGTTTTTTTTAATTGAAATGGATTATATTGAATTTGTTTTGCATGGAGACATCTAGTACAAAGTTCCTTAATTTCTCTTGATATGAAAATGTCAAATTTATAGATATTTTACGTTGAAATAATGTCAAGTGAAATTACGTGACTTTGTACTAGAGCAATTGGCGGTGATGTTTTAATCGTCATCATGGTCATTGACCACCTCATCAATACGCCTAAATCTATTCTGTTCTGATACTTCATGTTGTGGTTCTATTTCGAGAGTGGCTACTGCTACCGTTCTTGCTAGCATCGGATCCGTATTTATACCCATTTTAACTGCTACATTTACAAGCCCATCTTTTGCTTTGTTAATTTCTTTGAGTATTTCGGAATGCTGAACAGTAAACACTTGATTGATTTGTTCGAAATGGTTGATAAAAATGGCGTTTTGGCTATCTGGAAAGGTATTTATTATGGAATTTATTACTAAACCAAGCCGACTGTTACTTTGTGGATATTTAATAATGCTACAATATTTTTGTAAGAATCCTGTTTCTGTATTTCCAGTTTGGATATCAGACAAAATGTTTATGAGGTGTTGCCATGTGGCTCTATGAGGATCGAACATTCTGTGGATCAAGACATTCGCATCTTGGGGTGAATAGGAAGGTCTTTTGGCTTGAAAATCGTTCATTTGACCAATAAGATCGGTGAAACAATCGGTAGGACTGTTTTCGTCTGTCCAGCCCATTTCGCTGTACAATGCCTGATGAAAACAATGTATGAGATGTTGGTCAATTTCAATTGTCATTTTGTCTCTCCACGTAGCATCACCGTCACGGTTATCGTATTGGTTAATATCATTTGTTAAGGTATCTAGCCAGGTAAGGTCATGTTGTATCGGACATTTTCGGGGAGCGGACGAAAGAAAAAAAGGAAAGGAAATTTTATAATTTACATTAAAGTTAAAAACTTCATTGATTGTAACAGTTTTTTCAGGAAGTTCATTGAATTTCGGATAACACGATAAATATAAAATATTTTTTCCTACATAAAAATAATCCGTTATCTTATAACATTCGGTTTCATTGCCGGCTGATGAATAAAGTAAAGTATCGACGGAACTTGTGGTATCAATGTAGCACAATCTTCGATGACCTTCAAAAATACGTCCTAATTTATCGTTGCGAAAGTCAAGCGTAAATATACCGGGCTCTTTAAGAGTGATGACATACGGGAAGGAGAAAAATTTGACACGGAGAATAGCAACGACCAAAAGTATTAACGGAATCGTAACATATAACAGATCGAAACGATAACACCAGAAGAAAAACGAAACCGCTGGCAGACAGAATAGGATGCCCCCAAAAACAAAACTAACATACCGTTCGAATAACAACTCATAATGTAGTGTACGTAAAGTATAACCTTTTATTTTGTCACTTTTTGCGATGTTTGTTATGATAGAGTGACGTAGCGGATAAATTATTTTCATTACAATAATGGCGGCACCGATAACGGCTATACCTGCAATAACACTCCAAAATAAATAAATATGATGCGTATATAACCAATAAACGCCATATCCAAATGCGGCTAATAATGCTAATAAGATTATTATGACGATAGCGGCGGATGGATCTGAATCTTGGTTATTATTATTGTTATTTGACATGGTACTCTGTTTTAAGTTATTTTTGTAGGTTGAGGTATTCGTCGATACCTGTTTGGGGTTTATCTGTTGTTGAATTTGTTGAGGGGATGGGGTTGTATTGTTTGGGAATGGCGGCAACCAAACGGCACAGTAACAATAATACAATGACCGAAATCACAATCACTAAAATCCAATTGAGAATGGACGCCGAATAATAGCCGCCGAGAGGTACTTGACCGGCTGCGATTTGTTCTTGTTCTGTTAATTCATTGTTAAGGTTGTTGAGCATTTTTGCTTGAAAAAAATAAGGGAAAATGAAGTATTGTTTGTATTGACTTGTTTAGTACATAGATAAATCGGATTGATGCAGATAAATCGAAAACAAATCTGCGTCAATCCATCAAATCGGTATTAGCTTTGTGTTTCTTTATCTTCTTGGCATTGGTATTGGGGGCGTAGGTACTCGTACTCCAAAATTGCCAAGTATGTCAGTAACTTTTTGATAGGTTTCTACTCCTTTTTCCAATCGAGAACCGTTCGTGTTTTGGGGTTGGTTTTGTGATTGTCTGTTGTCCGGTTGTTCCGGTAATGGTTGTTGAACAATCGTATTTTGGTTATCGTTTTTTTCGATATTATTTTCGTCTGGTTGGTCTTGTTCGATTACGGCGGAATTGATGCGAAATGGCTTTTGCGGATGCCTCTTATCCTGCAAACCGGTAGCAACGCCCGCCATAAAAAATGCCATATCTGTTTTGTTGAGCGTTGTACGAAGTTCATTAAACTCTTTTAATATCTCGACATTACTTTTATGACGAGCAAAACCACGACCATAATTAAAATAAAACTTTGAAATTGATCCTGAAAACGAAAATATTCCGTCATCGTCTTTTAATTCTAACAGTAGGAATTCTTTTTTAAGAAAATCACGGCTTGAGAATATTCCTTCTAAAAATTCTAAACCAATAATGCCTGCACGGTAACTTTCTTTCCAATCGCGAGAATCCCGATTATTGTCAGGGTATATAGTCAGTAAGAGTCTTGCTTGGTCGAACTTGCCCAATAAAGCATAACCGTAGGCAATGTTACCAGCTTTATAGTTATCCCATCTTTTGGAATTTCTGTATGTTTGAATAAATTTATTGAATTTATCCTCTTGTTTTTGTTGTGCGAGTGTTATTCCTAAAATACCCCAGCCAATATTATCTGTATTCAAATTCCATAGTTTTTGCCAATCAATTTCTTTTGCTACTTGAGAATTGACAATAACAGTAACATCATTCACGTATGAGCTTGATGTACCTTTTCCTACACCAGTTGCGATTTTGATATACTCGTTTGCCCCCTCATTATCACCAACAATTTCTGATAATCTTGCTAAATCTGCATAAAAGGCGACCCATCCTCGGTCACTTAAACTACCATCCCAACTGCTGGTTTTAGGCGGACGTCTCCACAAAGTTGCCTGATATAGTGCATCTTTTACTAATTTTGTTTCTTTTTTTAATGAGGGTATATCCTCCGTAACGAGAACTTGATGAAGCCAATTCATCCGCCACCAACAATTTTTGGACTTTTTATTGATGGTATCGAAAAAGAATTGTTTTTCGGAATTTAGTAATTCGGTATTTTGGATTGCTTCTGCAAATACCATTAATTAGATATGTTTTTGCACTTCAACTGATAATTCGTTTATTTGAATATTTTCTATATCGTGGTTATCTTTTAGTTCGAGTAAAGGTTTAATCCACGGATTTGTTAAATCTATTGGATGGGTTAGTCCTGTAAGAAACGCTTCATCATCCTTTTTCTTTTGCTCGTCTTCTTTCTTTTGTTTGTCTGCTTTTTTCTGTTCATCTTCTTTCTTTTGTTCGTCCTTTTTTTTCTGTTCGTCTTCTCTCTTTTGTTCCTCTACTTTTTTTATGACATAATCTGCCAAGTTTCGATTTTCTTTTGCGTTTTTGATTCTTATTTTGTAGATGCCGAAAGAGGCTGCTCTTTTTTCTATTTTTTCGTCTTTGTCCTGTGCCTGTTGCAAGTGTGACGGAAGGTCAATACACGAATCCAGCACTTTTTCATCCGTTCCATTGGCGACAAGATACAATATTGCTTCGTTATTTTTTTGTTCGGCGGCAATAATAATTGGGATATTCCCGTTGGAATCTTTGGCGTTTGGATTTGCCCCATTTTCGAGCAGGAATTTCAGGGTATCAACTTTTTCCTCCATTGCCGCTAAATGCAACAATGTTGGTTGATATTCCTTACCCGGAATCTCAATCAGTTTTCCCTGCAACAGTGCGGGATCATCTTTGGTGATCCCGCCGATTTTTTCTGTGTCGGAATTTTCGATGGCGTTGATGATTTCTTCTGAAGTTGCCGCGTTTGCCGACAAGCAAACTGAAATTTGAACAGCAAACAATACAGAAATAATCGTTGTAAAAAATGGTTTCGTCATTTGTTGTTTTCCTTATTTTTAAGGGTTTCAAGTTATGGACAAACAAAACGGTTTTGCTTGTCCGGTTTAGTTAGTAATGTTGTAACATTTCACAGGTTTGAAATACTTCACGTAGCACAATATGCACGACAAGTGTCTTATCTTCCTCCTGCGTTCCGAATAATTTTTTTTTCTTCATCATTACCCGCCAAATCAAGCGGCGTTTTACCCTCTTTATTTGTTGCATTAACATCTGCGCCCTTCTCAATCAAAAATTTCAACACGTCAACGCTGTAAGAATGTTTCGCCGCTTCATGAAGTGGGGTATTACCGTTGTTATCTTTTGCGTTTACTTTAGCACCTTGGGAAACAAGATATTCAAGCAAATCAACGTTGGAACACACTGTTGCTTTATGAAGTAATGTCTCGCCATTGTAGTTTTTTGCATTAACATCTAATTTTTGCGAGACCAAAAATTTCAATACATCAACTTTGGAATTAAATGTTGGTTTATTTAGTGGAGTTTTATCTTTCTTGTTTTCCGCATTTTTATTTACCCATTGTGAGACGAGATATTCAAATACATCATTGTTTTCCTCTCCTCTGTTATTATTATTAAATACAGCTCCATGAAGTATAGTCCAGCCAGTGTTATTTTTTGCTGTTACATCTACACCTAGTGAGACCAAATATTTTACATTACCAATACGACCTTCCGCCGCATAAAGAATCGGAGTACTGTCGTCATTCGTTTTCGCGTTTATATCCGCCCCTTTCTCAACCATATCTTTCAAAAAGTCAATCTCGGGAGAATATGCCGCTAACCAATGAAACGGAGTCACGCCGTGCTTATCTTTTGCGTTTATATCCTCACTTTTCTCGATCAGATATTTCAAAACATCATAACTATAACCTTCTTGAATATGAATTTTATAAACATTAGAGTCCCCTACTGCATAATGAAATGGCGTGTCGTTGTCATTGTTTTTTGCGTTTACATTCGCACCTTTCTCGACCAAATATTTCAAAACGTCAATATTATTCCATTTTGCCGCAAAATGACACGGAGTATTGCCATATTTATCTTTTACGTTTATATTCTTATCTTTTTCGACCAGATATTTCAAAACGTCAACATTGGAATTAAATGCCGCCGCAGAATGAATCGTAGTCCAGCCATACTTACTTTTCGCGTTTATATCCGCCCCTTTTTCGACCAAAAATTTCAAAACGTCAACATTATCGGAATCATATGCCGCATTATGAAGCGGAGTCACTCCGTCCTTGTCTTTTGCGTTTACATTTGCTCCTTTCTCAACCAAAAATTTCAAAACGTCAACATTGGAATTACGTGCCGCATAATGAATCGGAGTTGCGCCGTCTTCATCTTTTGCATTTACATTTGCCCCTTTTTCGAAGAGAGTTTTTACTTCGTCAAGTGAGCCTTTTTTAACTGCTTGCCAAAATTTTTCCTGAATATCGGACATGCCCGTCGTACCAGTACCAGGTTGTGCCGACACTTGCCCGCAACCGGTCAAAAATAAAACGGACGCAAACGACACCGTTAAAAGTGTTGTGAAAATAGTTTTTTTCATTATTAAGGTTTCTTTATTTTTAAGGGTTTCAAGTTATGGACAAACAAAACGCTTTTGCTTGTCCGGTTAATAATTTTTTTTTACCGCGAAATTCACGAAATTTCCGCAAATCAAAAACGGTCAATAAGCAACGGATTTCAGAGAAACTCAAAGATGTATTGTGTTGACAGGACAAAATTTTTAGCATCAATTTTTCGTCGTAACAACACAGCTTATCTTGTATCCTCCTCACATTTGAATTTTCAGTTTCATCAGAACGTTATATAGCATTCTTTTCACAAACCGTTCCCGGTGGATACATCAACAACCGCTTATTCTAAATTCTAACACACAACAAAACAAATCGCCATCGAGGAAAATGAACGAAAAACCGAATTGTCGAAAAATTTTTCCGCAATTCAATATTTCACATGGACGAAACGTAATCGCGTAAACTGTTGTTTAACTTTTCACTTGATCAACGATTCCAATCACCATCCATCGTGCGGGGGACGCTTTGGTACCGACAATTTCGCGGGCGTATTTGCCGTCGTTGGAAATGATGACATAATCGCCGACTCCCGCGCCGAATGTGTCAAGCACAATCAACGGCTCGCCGTCCGCCTCGCAATTTTTCGCTCCGACCGGCTGCGCCACCAACATCTTTCTTCCTGCCAGCGATTCATGCTTGAGCGACGCAGTCGCAGTTCCAATCACAAGAGCGTTTAACATTGTTTTATTTTATTCTTTAATTGTCCACGAAAATTTGCGAAAATACTTTTATGAAATTGTCTGTAATTCATTATTTTTATTTCGTAAAACCTTTCGGGATTGTTTTGTCAGTTTATAACTATTCAGTTGCCTCATACAGGTTTAGCGGATTTATTGGGCTTGGGCAACTGCATCATTACCCGAACGGCTTTACCATTGTAACCCTTATTTATCAAGTTCCATTAGTAGCCCGAATTACGTCCAATGATGCGCCCTTATGCCCATATTTTTTACCACCAAGGCGACGAAGGCGCACAAAGGTTGTTCGTTATAAATCCTTTGTGCGACTTTTTCGCCTTTGCGGTAAATAAGGACATAAGGGCGAGTTTTGGGGAGCTTTGTTAGTTACTAAAGGAAACTTGATAAATAAAGGTTGCAATAGTAAAATCTTTCGGATAACTCTACAGACGCCATGCGGATTTATTTGATTTGGGCGACTGAATAGTTACCTATTTTTATTGTCCGTTAATTTGTCCACGAAAAACACGAAAATTCACCCAAACAAATCTTTCAGCCATTTTATAAATCTCTGACAGGTTTCTCCCTCTGTTGACAAATATTTTTTCGTAATACTTAATCCCAACGGCATACCGGGCGTTTCCTGCCATGCAAGCCAAGTGTGGATTCTTGCTTTTGATTTATGCGCGTCTGAATATTTGTTGAGTTTTTGTTCTTCGATCTCGTTCAACGTTGAATCCGCGATTGCCAGAAGTTTATCATTTTGCGGTATTAAAAATGAAATAAAATCTTCCAACATTCCGTTTGTGTTGTTGTTTGGCATAATCCACACGCCGATTGTTTGCCGTTCGCCTTTTGTAATCAACCCTGTCTCAGGCAAATCATCAGGAACATTAAAATTAAGCGACAATAATTTCTTTCTCAAAGAAATCCAACGCGATTGCAATTCAATATCCGCATCGATCATGATTCCCAGCGTGATCATGTCGGATACTTTTAATTGCTCACCTATTTGCTCTTCTAACGCTTCTACTCCATGACAATCTTGGATTTCAAAATTTTTAGGAATATTATATTTTTGGCATAACGAGAAGACGACATGCTTGTCGTCATTTCCTTCGACTAATAATCTTTGTTTGCCGTTTTTCATCATCGCGTCTCAATATTATGTTTGTCGGCAATCAATAATTCATCACGGGAATATTCGATAGGTTGTATTTCGCCGTTGATATTGTCCAATCGAATCAATTTGCCTTTTGTCGAATTTTCCGAATGATTTAACGCTTGTGCAAAACTCGAAATACTATCCCTGCTATGTGTTGTTGCAAAAACTTGGACGTTTAGCTCTTTTGCTAACTTAAAGATGATTTTCCATAACTGTTCTTGAACGGTATAATGCAAACCGTTTTCAAATTCGTCAATTAACAAAAAGCCGTTTTCAACATTCACTAACGCTAAAATGATCGTTAAAATATGATTGATACCGTCTCCCATACTTTTCAAAGGTAACGTATCTGTAGTATTCGATAATTTTATCACCGCATATCTATCAGATCTGTATGCTTCATTATTTTCAACAAACGCGATACGCTCCGTATCCGGCTCTATGAGTTTCAGAGCGTCAATAACATACTTTTCTTTTTCTGTTAAAACAATACTATCAAAAAGCGTTCCATTGATATTTCTTTCGAGATTTTTTGTTTCTACAAACTGAATTTTATAGGAATTGTCTTCATTTCTTTTTTTACAAACATCCATCCCTTGCCGATAGTCACGTTCTAAAGGAAAAAGCGACGAATTAATTTCCAACCCAATTTTACAAGCGGCCTCTCCAAGATTATTTCCAAAATTCTCAAAATAATTGCGTCGCCTTCTTTCTTCTTCTTCATATTTTTGACGTTCATCATAATTGTATCTTGTAAATCCAATTATAATATCTTTAATTTGTATTGAGCTTGTTTCATCATATCCAATGATTCTATCTGTAAATATTGAAGAAAACAGCCGCAGATTTTCTTCTACAGGATTATCATTATTTGTCTCGTCTCTTTTAAAATACTCTCCCCGCTTTTTCAACAACTGAAAAATACAATCCAAACTTGCTCCGTTCGCGTAAATAGAAACCGCTTCCAATAGACTTGATTTACCGGTATTGTTTTTCCCGGAAAGCAAATTGATTTGTTCCAAAGAATTGATTTTCAACTCTTTGATATTTCTATAATTTTTTATATATAAAGAATTCAACATACAACATTCCGTTTTTTCGTCTTGCTTTTTCGGAGAAAATTATTCATTTTTTCGCTTTTTGGTAATGTAAACAAAGTAGCATATCGGCAAACACAATCAAAAAATTGAAAATGTAAAGGAACACCACTACGTCGCAATGATAAACAAGTTTATTCAAAATACCGCAACCATAACCGGTCAGAACAAAACTCAAAAACAGATAACTTTTTCCTTCGCTGGATTTTGTTACCAACATTTTATAAATCGAAAAGGGCCAACTCATACCAAAGCAAACAAGCATTCCTATTTCAAACCAGCTCATTCCGACGAAACCAAAATAATCAAATGCAAACATGTCTTATTTCCTGCGCAATCTCTCATTTCCAAGTTTTTCGCAATCGTATATTTTTGCCGTAAGATAACAACGACATGCTTTTCATTTTTTATTTTTCACCTACTTTCCAAGTATCGACAAACTATCGACCAAGACGCATCGGCGTTGACGAGTGAATGTGAGCGGCGTGGTGATACCTTCGCCGGTGGGACCGGCAATCGAAAACGACGGATAACCTTCTCCGCCGCCGCCGAGTCCCGCATTGCACGGACCGTTTTTCACAAAAATTGTCGTCTCAAGTTCTTTGCCCATTTTTGTCAGATTGTCGATGTTGCGCGAGTGCATAATCGCCGTGTGACGGAATCCGTGTTCGTATTTTTTCGCCAGCGCGATTCCTTCGTTCACATCGCGGACGCGGACAAACGGCAGGAACGGCATCATTTGTTCGACCGGCACAAACGGGTTGTTTAGATCCGTCTCGCCAAATAACATCAGCGTTTCATTCGGCACTTGTTTTCCGATTCCGGCGGCAAGGACAGAAGCGTCTTTGCCCAAAAATTCGCGCGACGGGACGTCGTGTTGTTTATCGCCTTCGCCGACCGACGTAATACCGCGCTGCGTCATCAAATCGGTTTCAGCGGCGTTAAGACGCACCGCTCCGGCACGTTCCATCGCCTGCATCATTTTGTCAAACACCGACTCCACAACAAACACTTCTTTTTCAGCAATGCAAAGAAGATTGTTATCGTAACTTCCTCCGGCGATAATACTTCGCGCGGCGTTGTCGAAATCGGCGGTTTCATCGACGACGACCGGCGGATTGCCCGGTCCGGCGACGATAGCGCGTTTTTGCTGAGCGAGAGCCGCCCGCGCAACACCCGGTCCGCCGGTAACAAGGAGCAACGAAACGTCACGATGTTTGAAAATTACGTCCGCCGTTTCCAGCGTCGGTTCGGTGATAATCGAAATGAGATTGTCGATCCCAAACTCTTGATAAATCGCCTGATTGAATCGCTTCACACCTTCGGCAGCGACACGTTTTCCGCTCGGATGTGGATTGACAACGACAGTGTTTCCCGACGCGATCATGTTAATCGCGTTGTTCGCAATCGTCGGCAACGAATGCGTCACCGGCGAAATCGCGCCGATAACGCCGAACGGCGCAAATTCAATCACCGTTAAACCGTGATCGCCGCTGAACACTTCGCTTCGTAAAAACTCGACGCCCGGCGCGTTGTAGCCGACGTTCCGCAATTTATCAATTTTATGTTCGAGCCGTCCGATTTTCGTTTCGTTCATTTCCATCGTGCCGAGTTCGACCGCTTGATCAATCACGATACGGCGAATCAACGACAACATTCGTTTGCGGTCGGCAATTGTTCGGTGTTGAAGTCGGTCAAACGCGGCGTTCGCAGCAGCGACCGCTTCATGCGGATCGGTAAACTGTCCGAACCGTCCCGAAAAATTCCGCTCGCTTCCCACATTGGCGCCAGTCGAAATTCGCGATAACACTTCTTGCACAACATTGCGGATCAAATCTTCATTAAGCGATTGCATGTTTAACCTTAATTTTATAAATGTTTATAATAAATTTTTTATTGTCAATTCCGATTTTATTTTGCGGTTTTGTTGCGTTAATCGTTCATGGTTATTAAACTTAAATTGTCGATTCCGTTAAAATCACGGCTATTATGCGTTACTAACGGGACATGATAAGCCAAAGCCGTTGCCGCTATCCATGCGTCGTTTTCTGAAATCGGTTGACGACGCCGTTGATAACGAACCCTCGCCCAACATTCGCAAATTAAATGTGAATAACGTATTAACAAAAAACGATGTAAGAATATATCCAATGATTTAATTCTTTTTTCTCCCCAACTGGCATGATAAGCGCCGTAAAACATTTCTCCTACCGGGAACTTCTAAAAACCTCTTCCAAGTATTCGGAAGCCCTTATTTTTTAATGGTCACGTTTATTGAAAATGAGGTTTTTAGAAGTTCCCTACCGTTATAAACGAAACAGCAAGATTTTTTCCTTGCAATTTTTCATCCTAAAGTTTGGCGTATGTGTGCGATTTAAACAAATACGAAACAATGTTTGTATCTAATACCAATAGCGAATTCATCATTTTTTTGATTCCTCGAACGCATCGCAAAACCTTTGTTTGTCTTCTTCACTTTCAAAAAGTTCCGACGCATCTTTAAAGATTTCTGAAAGAGAGCGAGGAATATAATTTTGTTCTTTCATCAATTCTTCGATTGTCGGCAATGTATCAAATTCACGGTTTTCCGCCTCATAATACGAAAAAACGGCATTTGCGTCCGGCGAGACGCGAACATTAATAATTTTTCCTGAATTTGCATCAATTTCCATCAATCCTGGCAACAAAATGCTCGCTTGTTTTTCTGACATAATTTATATACTCCTCACACTTTAAAATTCAGGACTTCATCAAAAAAGGAAATTTGGGGACGTGACGAACGATCAACACTGTCTTAAAAGTCGAAATTGCAAGTGTGAGGAGTATATTAAACTTAAATTGTCGATTCCGTTAAAATCACGGTGATTGTTTAATTCCTCGACCGTATCGCAACACCTTTATTTGCCTTCCGGAAAAGATTTTTTCTAATCTCTTTCCTTATCTATCACTCCGCCGACGTAGCCGCAAACGCCCATTCGCGGCGAATTGACTACGGGCATTGAAGCGTAGTCGGCAAAATCTTCGCATTCTTCGGCGTGTTTTGAGGCGCATTTGTCGCAAAATATTGATTCGTCTTCGCAAATACTGCAAACTTGCGTTGCTTTTTCTTTTCCGCATTTGTCGCAAAGCCAACCAATCGGCTCGTTACGACTAATAAGCACAATTTTTTTGTCGGCTTTGATAGGGAAAATATCAATTGCAGTAAGTTGCAATGCCGTTGTGCTGCCAAAATCGTATTCGTAGTCAATTTTCAAGTCTTTACTGCGAAAAACACTTTTCACTTTTTTACTCATTGCAATATCGCCGTCGTTGTCAAAACTCATGTTGTACATTGAATTACGTATAAATTGCATTGGGTTGTTCATCGACCGTTGTTTCATTGATACTCGGAACGCGCTCAAATGTCCGCAACATTCGAGCCAGATGTCGCGCAGGAATTTATCAATGGTTTTCATCGTCGCCTCGCCGTCAATCCACAGCGAAAGAAAATAAGGCGTACTTCCATATCCCCGACGCTGAGCGGTTTCGACTTTCACAAGATACGAAACACCCGCACTTCCATTTCCGGCTTTTTCTTCCAAATGCGTTTTCAAATGGCGGTTAATGCTTGCTTTGGCAAAGGTTTTTCCGCAAAAAAGGCATTTGCCTTCAGATTTTGTTGGATTTTCTAACATAATTTGCTGATTTAAAATAATTTCTCAATTTTAGTTCCACAGCTTTTACAAAATTTATCTGCTTAATGAAATATATTTTTTGGTTTTTATCAATTACATTTCTAATGAGATGTTTTTATTTTTCTTTCGTTTCACATCAAAAATTTCGTGAATGTTTGTACCTTTCGCAGACAAAATTATAAATTCACATTCGTTTTCCCGACGCGGATGGAATCGACGATTCCGACGATAACCGCATCGACAGGTAAACTTTTCGTTTCAGGGGTCATGCGTGCGCTCGACCCTTGCACGACAAGCACGTATTCATTTTCGCCGGCTCCCATTGTGTCCACCGCCACGAGCGTTCGCCCGGTCGTCGCCATATCCGTCCGTGTTTCCGCGTTGATCCGGTACGGCTCAATGAGAAGCAGTTTGTGTCCGACCATCGTTTCGGCTTTTTGCGTTGAAACCACCGAACCGACTACCTTTGCAATAAACATGACGCGATTCCTTTAATGACTTAATTCCTCTTAAATTATTCCTTCTTGAAATAAGGAGCAAACGATTTTTTGAATCGACTTTCGCTTGATTATTTTTATTATCAATCTTTTTTTTTGTTATTACAAAATAAAGCGGAGATTAAAACCAAATAACCAACGATAACATGCAAGAGCGAAATACTGGCGACAATAAAGACGCTTGTAAAAGTAAATAGAGGATAATAGATCAACGACAAATTAATCGTATGATTCGGCGACTTTATGTAAACGATAGTCATTATAATTGTTCCAATGCCAATCAATATCAAACCAATGATTGCTCGTCCTAACGACGTTCCTTGATTTCTGAATTTAATCAACAGAAACAACATGCCGACGAACGCAACGAAAACAATTATTAACCGAATAATTACTGCTTCTATACTTAACATAATTTTATCCTTTTATTTTTCACTTGCTTACGTTATGTGCTTCTGATTATTTACTCATCCTTTTTCTTATTGCAAAATAACGAGGAAATTAAAATAATGTAACCAACAACCGTATGGAAAACAAAAATAAACCTGCGAACTTCACCATCTCCAGAATTAACCATTGTTGTAAAATCAAGTAACCACAAAGTAATTGTTCCCAAGCCAATTAATACTAAACCAACGATTGCTCGTCCTAACGACGTTCCTTGGTTTCTGAATTTGATCAATAGAAACAATATGCCGACGAACGCGAAAGGAACAATGATTAGAATAATTATTGCTCCTATACGTAGACTTAACATAATTTTGTCCTCTCATTATTCACTTGCTCATTCTCAACAAATATCTCCTTCATACAAATCCCAAACAGGAAAACAAAGTTCATAATTATTCCAAATAATATCTCCATATTCAATTTGAAAATTCTGAAAAAGTTTTTTGTTGAGAAATTTACGCGAAACAGGATTATTGGAACGATTCAAAAACACGCTAAAATCAATAGTCCGCTCGGTTTTGTCGGAAAAAATAAAATGAATTTCATATTTTCCTAAATACTTCGCTTGTGTAATGGCTATCGTTTTCATAATCAACACCTTCAAATTTTTTGGTAATAATTTCGGAAGTAACAGGTTTGTTGTAAATGAAAAAATCAATCCACTGTATTAACAATATCTTCGCGGTAATGTTCAACAAGATGTTTAAATACAGTAAGCATTCGACGATCAAGCGGACGTTTTCCAGCAACTGTATTTATTCTGACTTCGGCGAATTTTCCATTATCATAAATAATTTCCGTTTTACTTTCACGATTTTGATATTTGCCATGAACATGGATTGGTTCATGTTCATGGGAATAAAACAAAACAATCAAACCCGAATATTCATATAACTTTGGCATAACGAAATCCTTTTTCAATTTCCTCTGCGATTATGTTTTATTACCGATACATCAAGCGTATGCAATACGCCCCTACATTTTGCGTTCTGCACTCTTCACTTTACGTTCTGCGCTTCTACCATCTCTTTCGTTTGCCGCGCGACAATGATTTCTTCGTTCGTCGGTATGACCCAAATGTGCGTTCGGCTGGATTCGGCGTGAATCGGCGATTCCACACCGAGCACCATTTTATTTTTCACAGCGTCCGGCACGATACCGAGTTGTTCCAACCCTTCCGTCGCCTTTTGACGTATCATCGGTTGATATTCGCCGATACCGCCGGTGAAGACAATCACGTCCGCACCGCCGAGTTCGACAAGATACGCGCCAAGATATTTCCGAATATCGCCGATTAATACATCCAATGCTAATTTTGCCTGCAAATTGCCATTGTCCGCCGCCGTCGTTACGTCCCGCAAATCACCGCTCACGCCGCTCAATCCGAGCAGTCCGCTTTGTGTCGCAAGAATCGTCAACAATTCCTCTTGCGTTTTTCCGAGTTTTTGCATCAAATACGGCACGATAAATGGGTCGAAATCGCCGACACGGTTATTGTGAAACACTCCGGTCTGAGAACTTGTTCCCATACTTGCCGCGACGCTTTTTCCGTGGTGGATCGCACATAACGAACTGGATCCGCCGAGATGACACGAAATAATCCGCAGATCGTTTTGATGAAAAATTTCCGCCGTGCGTTCCGCGATATAACGATGACTCGCACCGTGAAATCCCCAGCGGACAACGAAATACTTTTCCGCCCATTCTTTCGGCACGCCGTAATAACGGTTACGATCGGGAATCGTTTGATGAAACCCTGTTTCAAACGCCGCCACAAGCAAAATATCCGGCAACCGCTCTGCTAGCAACCGCATGGCACGAACATACGGCGGGTTATGCGCCGGCATCACGTCGTTGAGTTCTTCCATCGAATCCAACACATTTTTTGTAACGCGCTGAATGCCGGAGTATTTTCCGCCTAACACCGCTTTAAAACCGATTGCCGATACTTCCGACGCATCGGCAAGACATCCGGTTTTCGTATCAGTCAACTGCGCCAAACATTGACGCACTGCAACCGCGTGATCTGGAACGGGAACGTGAATTTCCGTTTTCGTATCGCCGATTTGCACCGTGCAGGGCGAAACGGCTTCTCCGATCCGCTCAACCCGTCCGCGAGCAAGCGTCTTTTCGCCGTCCATATCGAACAACGAATACTTAAAACTGGTCGATCCGAGATTGGCAACAAGGATTTTCATGACGACTCCGTAGTAGTCAAAAACTAAAAGTTACACAAACACTATTCCAACCGTTACGGTTAATAATACCATTTTTTCACTTTCAACTTTCAATTTAAAAAGGCGTCAATGATTCCGTCGGCGGGGCGAGGAATGATATGACTACCGACTAATTCGCCGACTTGCGACGCGGCATTCGCACCAGCTTCCACTGCCGCGCGAACGCTTCCCACATCGCCTTTGACAACGGTAGTCACAAGACCGCCGCCGATCTGAATTTTTTTGATGATTTCGACATTCGCCGCTTTCGCCATCGCGTCCGTCGCTTCAACAAGCGCGACAAGCCCTTTGGTTTCAACAAGTCCGATTGCGTCTTGCATGGTAAATACCTCAAATATGTTTTAGTGTTTAAAATTCTAATAAAATAATGACGTTTAATTTCAAAACTAAAAATCAAAATCTTCACAAGCGTTCTTTCAACCGTTACGGCTGAAAATACAGCTTTCCTGGATTCCAACTTTTAATTTTTAATTTTCTCACGTTCCTCCTTTTTTGACAAAACGCGGCGGCAGGATTTTGGAAATATCGTCATGCGGACGCGGAATGACCTGTACGCTGACAATCTCGCCAACACGTCCGCCGGCGGTTGCGCCTGCGTCGGTGGCGGCTTTCACTGCCGCGACGTCGCCGGTGATAAACACGCTCACCAGTCCGCTTCCCACTTTATCCCAGCCGATAAACTCGACATTTGCCGCTTTCAACATCGCATCGGTCGCCTCGACCAAAGTAATGAAACCTTTGGCTTCCAGCATTCCCAGAGCTTCTAAATTTTTTGCCATGATTGACATTCTCCCAAACGGTTAAAGTTATAGTTTATTTTTTCACCACGAAGACCGAAGTCCACAAAGCATTTTTATCCACGAAACAGCACGAAAATATTTTTAAAAACATCATTTCGCAATTTTGACAAAACTAAACATGTGAGTTATGAAAATTTTGTAACGACATAAAATCCAAGATTATAAAAACGTTCGCGTTTCCTTTGTGTTTCTTCATGACTTCATGCGAGTTTTTATTGTAAATGGTCATACGTTTACACTTTTAATAATTCTACTTTCGAGGCATGTTCGAGATCGGCGGCGTTTCCTTCGTCGGTGTCGAGATGCACTTCTAATTTGATTCCTTTTCCGACTCGCACAAGTATATTCTCAAACGTCGTCGCGCAGCCGTTGGAATAGACACGAAGAATCATGCGGTCTTTATCGTTGATACCGTACCACGCGGCGTCGGCAGGGGACATGTGAGCATGACGTTCCGCGCGAATGACTCCTTGTTTCAATTCGACCACTCCTTTTGGTCCTACTAGCACGCAACCGGGCGAACCGTCCAATTTTCCGCTTTCCCGCACCGGCATGTCAATTCCGAGCGAAATTCCGTCGGTAAACGCCAATTCCACTTGTGACGCGGAACGTGTCGGACCTAAAATCCGCACCGACGGTAACATCCGTTTTCGCGGTCCGATAACCATCACTGTTTCTTCTGCCGCAAAAAAACCGTCTTGATACAAATCTTTCATCACGGTCAGTTTATGCCCTGTGCCGAATAGCATTTCAACATCTTGATCGCTTAAATGAACGTGCCGCGCGGAAATACTGACGACAAGTTTTGGTCGGTCAAGAGTCTGTGTGTTTTGTACTGCTTGCTTATTTTTTTCAAAATTAGCAAGACATGAGCAAGCCGATGCGGAATTTGCTTGTCCCAAATTGGTCGAACAATGACAATCCGCCATTTCCGCCGTCGTTCCGAGACGGTTATGAACGATTTGCCGGACAATATTTTCAATCGTTTGTCTGTCGAATGTTCCTGCCATAATTTTTCTCGAACGACCTGCGGTATTTCTGTTACAATTTCAGATCAGAAATCAATTTATTGATTGTTCAGACACTTTATTAGAAATCGGAAATCATTGCCTTTTAACATGAGATATTTTATTTCCCAAATTAACAAAAAATATTATACAACTTCCGCAACTTCTTCCAAGTATGTAAGTGATAAAGTTTATTTTTTTAAAAAAATTCTCTTTCCATTCGTAAACTTCCGTGATTCTTACACAAGAAGTAAGGCAAAATATACATTCCACGGTAATAAATTGCCCTTTATGCGTTACTGACTCATGTTACTCATGCGGTCTGTGTAAGTACTTTCCATTGTAATTGTCTGTATCTTTTTGTAAAATGATCCGTGTATTTTTTTAGAAGGTAACTATTCAGTTGTCCGAACGGCTTTATTATTGCCGCCCTTATTTATCAAGTTTCCCTTAATAGCCAACAAAGCCCTCAAAACGCTTTCGGTAAAATTGACAGTAGGGAACTTCTAAAAACATTCTCTTTTTGCTGTACTATTTTCGTAAATATCGTATTTTACGATATTGTGTTTTTGAAAATGTAGTTTTTTAGAAGTTGCCTCTACAGTTGTCCAGTGCGGATTTATTTGGCTTGAGCAACTGAATAGTTACCATTTTTCTTATCACGCCAGTTGTAAGGAACTTCGGGCTAAACTTCATCACGCTTATTTTCTATTTTTCTATCATCAATTTCTTCAGCTCATCAGCAGTAACGCTAATCGTTTTGCGGATTTGCTCTGTGGTATGGGCGGACGTAATAAAAAATCGGAGACGTGCCGCTTTTTCTTCAACAGCGGGGTGGACTATCGGTTGGACGTTTATACCGTTTTCGAATAACGCTTTTGAGAGACGCAAACTTTGCAGCGAGCTCCCAATGACGACCGGAATGACCGCCGAATCTTTGCTCAAGCCGGTATCTAATCCGCGTTCTTTCGCTAATTGCAAAAATAACGAGCAGTTTTTTTGTAATTGCTCGACTCGCTGCGGTTCTTGTTCTAAAAGTTTTAACGCCGCTAACGCCGCGCCGGTGTTTGACGGAGAAATGCCGACACTGAAGACAAAGCCCGGTACGGTAAATTTTAGATATTCAATCAGTTCCTTTGAACCGGAAATGTAACCGCCGCAACTGGCAAACGTTTTGCTCAACGTACACATCCATAGATCAACGTCGGCACGGTTGACGTTAAAATGTTCGCCGATACCACGTCCGGTTTTGCCCAAAACGCCGAGTGAATGCGCTTCGTCAACCATCAAAAGCGTTTGATGCCGCTTCTTGATTTCAATCAACCGTGTTAAATCGGGATAATCGCCATCCATGCTGTAAACGCCTTCCACGACAATCATCACTCGGCGGTATTGACGGCGGTGTTTTTTGAGGATCCATTCCGCCGCGTCAAGATCATTATGCGGAAACGGACGCCGCCTCGCTCCGCTTAACAACGCTCCTTCAACAATGCTGTTATGCGATAGCGCGTCCATGAGAATTAAATCATTGTCGTTAAGCAGATGTCCGATAATTGATTCGTTCGTCGAGTGTCCGCCGACCATAACAATCGTGTCTTCCGTTCCCAAGAACTGCGTGATTTCCTGTTCCAATTCGCGGTGAATCGGCTTTTCGCCCGACACAAGACGGCTTGCCGAAACGCTCGTTCCATATTTCGCAACCGCATCCTGCGCCGCTTTCGTCACCGTTGGATCGCCCGACATGTTGACGTAATTATAACTGGAAAAATTGATGTATTCTTTGCCGTGAATCATTGTCCGGTCATTTGTGACCGATTCGTGTTCGTCGAAAAAACGGTTCAAACCCAACGAACTTGCTAAATCCAAACGTTCCCGCAACGCTTTGTATTCGGGAAACTCCGCGACACGGTACCATTCTTGCGGGATTTTGTCCGATTCGGACAGTAATGGATTCACCGCTTGTTTCGCCGTTTTTCCGCCGCCAAGATAACGCTGTACCGCTTCAACAACTTCCTGCGCCGTGTACAGCGTCGGCAAAACGGACTCCGGGAATTGTCCGCCGAACCGGTCTTCCAACGACGCGAGAATTTCCATCCGCTCCAGCGAATCCAAGCCGAGTTCGGTAATGTCGGTTTCCAACGTTATTCCTTGCGCCCGTTCGTGTCCGACTTTCCGCACTTCTTCCAATACCGCTTCTTTCGTTTCTTCAAACGTCAGCGTAAAGACCTGTGTTTGACGATCCGCCACGTCCACTTCGGGAATATCGGTTTGACGTTGCTTTTCTTTTTCTTTTGCTTCGAATCGCCGCTGTCGCAAACGTTCCGCCATTTGACGGTCGCCCGGCACGCCTAACTGGAGCGTTACCGATCTATCGAGAAATGTTTTTTTCGCGAGTGAAGAACCGGGCGCAACCCATTGTTCAAAGATTTTGAGCGTTCCGGCGATGTATTCTTCGCGGCATCGGTGACGTTGAATTTTTCCGCTCGACGTTTTCGGAATGCTTCCCGCCTTAACAAGGACAACCGCATCGGGAGCGATTTCATGATCAATCGCCACTGCTTTTCGTATCGCGGCAACCAGGTCGGCAATCGCTTTCGGCTCATGAACAAAAGTTCGGTCAATTTCCTGCACAACGACAAGACGTTCCGACTGACCGTCGTCCACCATGAACGCACCGCCGCTATTGACTCGCAACGCCGGATGAACTTTTTGCACCGTCGCTTCAATGTCTTGCGGATAAACGTTGACGCCGTGAATAATAATGAGGTCTTTAATTCGTCCGGTCACGAAGAGTTCGCCGTCTTTCATAAAACCAAGATCGCCGGTTCGCATAAACGGTCCTTCGCCGGTCTCTTTAATAACGGCGCGGAATGTGTATTCTGTCGCGTCGGGAGCGTTCCAATAACCTTGCGCCATACTCGGTCCTCGCACCCAAATTTCGCCGACAACGCCGTCGGGACACTCGATTTCGGTTTCAGGATCGACAATCGCCGTGCGTTGATCAATCAGATTTTGTCCGCTCGAAACAAGCCAACGGACTTTCGCGCTTTCGTCCGCCGCCTCTTTGGCGATTCCGTTTGCCAAAGTATCCGCTTCGACCGGCAAAATCACCGGCTTTTGTCCGAGTTGTCCGCCTGTTACCATCAGCGTCGCTTCCGCCAATCCGAAACATGGATAAAACGATTCGTACCGGAAACCACACCGCTCAAATCGCTGCGCAAATTGATCAAGTGTTTCCGCCTGAACCGGCTCGGCACCGTTAAACGCGACTTTCCAACTGCTCAAGTCCAAAACGTCTATTTGTTCTTCGGTGATTTGCCGCGTGCAAAGATCGTAAGCGAAATTCGGTCCGCCGCTCGTGGTTGCCCGATATTTGGAAATCGCCGATAACCATCGAATCGGTTTTTGCAAAAACGCCAACGGCGCCATCAGAACATTAGGACGACCGCAATAAATCGGCTGCAAAATTCCGCCGATCAATCCCATGTCGTGATAACTCGGCAACCAGAAAACACCGCTTGATGACCGCGTGTGTTCAAACGCCAAATTGATGAGCCGCGAGTTGTGCAGCAAATTGCCGTGCGTGAGCATAACGCCTTTCGGAACGCCGGTTGAACCGGACGTATATTGTAAAAACGCCAACGTGTGTTCCGAAATGTCGGGAAACTGCCAGTTGTTTTCGATTCCTTCCGGCATGGCGTTCGAGGCGTACCATGTCAGTTTTTCCAGTTCGGGCGATTCGGAAATCAACCCCTGAATACGTTCTAAAATGTCGTTTGTTGTCAACGCCGCGCTTGCTTCCGCGCTTTTGACGACCGCTTCGATCCGCTGCATCGAACGGTTGCGTCTTGGCGGATAAACCGGAACCGCCACCGAACCGGCATACAAACATCCGAAAAACGCCGCAATAAATTCCACACCGGGCGGATATTGCAACAAAATTCGTTTTCCTGCCAGTTTTCGTTCCTGCAACCAAGTCGCTATCGCGCGCGCCTGGCGATCTAATTCGCCGTAAGCCAAGGAAATTTCGTCGGTTTCGCCGTTAGAAAGATAAAGAAACCCCGTTTCATTTTTCTGAACATGGCAACGGTAGCGCAGCATTTCCACAAGATTGACAGGACTGTAAATTGTTGCCGGAAAAAATTCATCTCGCACTTGAGCAGTTCTCCAAAAGTCGAAAATCGACTGAATTTGATGATGGGTAACATTTCGGCTGAAATGTTACAAGGTATGGTGTAATTTCAATGCAATTTCTAAAAACTCATCCTTTTAACACGAACTCTACAAAAATAACGCAAAACATGCAAACATATATTGTTATAACTTACTCAATACCATGATATCAAAAAGATAAAATAATTCGTGTTTTTTCGTGTTATTTTACTGTATTACGTTAAGTTTTGTTTTTTAGAGATTCCCTCAAAAATTTCTTTTTCAAGTCATTGTCATTATAAAGTGACAATTTCAAAAACTAAAAGTTGCGCAAACGTTGTTCCAATCGACAAGGCAAGAATCAGAAAGCTTTTCATTTGTAGTTTTTAACTTCCTCCAAAGAATCATCACAAAATCTATTCTTTTCCCAATTTCTTTGATGTTTTTATTCGATTTTTTACTATAATAAATAAAAGTATTATCTCATTATTATCGTCAGGATATTACGTTTCTTGTTGATGTTTTTAATAACAACGGCTTTTTCGATTATGTTTAATCCTTTTATTTTCCCAGTTTTCTAGATTTTTTACAAGGGGGTAAGATGGCGATTCGTATAATCTGTAAAAATTGTGAAAGCAAAATTGATGCAAAAGACGAACTGTTGGGGCAAACGCGAAAATGTCCCAAATGTAAAAATCCGATTTTAATTGTTCCCGCAACTGTCGCCGTGTCGCAACCTCAATTGAAAAAAGAAGTTGCGCCGCAAGCGGTTTCAGCGAATAACGCGGAAAATATTGCCTATGACAATATGGAACACTTGATGGCGGAAGAAATACCAACAGAATTGAAGCCGAGTTGTCGCTACTTTATTCTTGCGTTTGATAGAATGATTGCGTATTGGGAAATTGCGAAAGGTTGGCAATATAATATCGGGACAGGTTACGTTAGTGCGAAGCGAAATAAAGATTTGCTTCCCACCGACGGTTCTTACAAATTTGTCGAAATGCTTATTCTTCAACTCGATACCGGTAAACAGCTTGCGGGATTGCGAATTTTTTCTATTACATCAAAATGGGCAATTCAAGCAATTGGCAGAGAAAATCACGAGATTCTGGCCAAAATCGAAGAAAAAGGAATTCTAAACAAACAACAACGTTTGCAATTACTCAATTATATCCGAAAAAATTATATGCCCGATTTTCTCCATAATGCCAAAGAAGTCTATGATTTTCTTTTAGCAGATTTCACGCCGGAAAATTCCGTTTTTGTGAAGAAATAATAGAGAATATTATAAACAGCATTGACGATATGGATTTCGAGAGTACAATAATAAGGTTGTCAAAAAACAGTGCTTATGTAAATGTGCTGCTCGCAAAAAGAAAAACTTTCATATCACAAAAATCCGTTTGTGGTCGCATTAAGTACCGTAAGCGGGTTGGTGTATTTTATAGAATGATTTGTTTGCGTTACGTTGCACATTGAATAACATTTAACGGAAATATCATATGAAATAGATTTATATTTTGACACTTAGTAAAACGTATTGATCTTTTGTCGTTCACATCAATTGCACTACATTAGAGTTACTAAACTCTGGCAAAATCGAGACATAAGATTGACGTTCCCTAATGGGGCGTCGATCGTGTTGTGATTTTGCGCCTGGTAGTGCGGGCTGATGTGAGCAACCGGTTGGACGCCTTTTTTATTTCTTGGAAATTTCATGAAGATTTGGCGTTGAGTTTTCAACAAAATACACGCCGCTTTACACAGCAAATTTAATACAACAAGATTCAACAACGGTGTTTCCGCATCGTGTTGAAAAATTTTTGAGAATTTCCCATTAGGAGTTTATTGGTTTATGCAGAATGTTTCACTTTTTTCGATTCGTCAGGAAATTGAAGTTCTTATTCCTAAAGTCAATCTTCTTTTGATTTATATTAGTCAGCAGAAAGAAGAACAATATAAACATCTCAAGGAAGCATTTGATAATCGCGGAAACGCCGCCGTTGATTTAGTTTCTGCCGATAACCTTCTGGCGACGCTTGGTCAAACCTATCGTTATGATCAACTTCGCAAAGTGCAGTTACTCATCGAAGAACTTTACGACACAATTTGCCGTATTGATGATTTTCCAAGCACTATTTCGCAAATTGTTTCGGCGGAATAAAGACTCAAACAGTAGACAAAAATTTTCTGTAACTATTCAGTCGCCTTGATTTTTTCTGCTTATTTCACATTTTGGGGAGGGCTTGATTTATACAATACTGTAACTATTTAGTTGCCCAACCAAATAAATCCGCACGGCAACTGGGTAATTACAGTCAATTTTGCCGGAAAATATACTTGATAAATAAGGGCTGAAATGGTAAAGCCGTTCGGGTAACAATTCAGTTGCCCAGTGCGGATTTATTTGGCTTGGGCGACTGACGCCATAGTTTTCTATTGCGTTTTCAAATATTGTCCCCCCAAAAACGAAATAATCAGAAAATACCGGCGTCCACCGTCTAAAATCCGAGCGTCTTGTTCATCAATAATCGTCCGGGAGTAGTTTGAGTTGTTCGAGTGTGAAAACGGGACCTTCTTTACAAACGTAAAACGGTCCGCAATTACAACGTCCGCATTTGCCAAGTCCGCATTTCATCCGGTTTTCCAAACTCGTATAAATATTGGCGTCTTTCATTCCTTGTTCGGCAAGTACCGGCAACGAAAATTTAATCATAATCGGCGGACCGACAACTAACGCGACCGCGTTACCGCAATCAATGTTTGCTTCTTTCAACACGGTCGGCACGAATCCGACTTTGCCGCTCCAGTCGGGTGTTTCACCGCCCGGGTCCACTGTCGAAAGAACTTCGACGTCAGGATGTTTCGCCCATTCTTTTAATTCGTTTTTATAAACGAGATCGCCGACCGTTCTCGCGCCGTAAACGATTGTGATTTTGCCGTATTTTTCGCGGTTTTCGAGCGCGAACCAAATCGCGCACCGAATCGGCGGCATCGCTATTCCGCCTCCGACAAAAATCAGGTCTTTTCCTTCCCATGCCTGCGTCGGATACGAATTACCGTAAGAACCGCGAAAGCCAATGGTATCGCCCGGATTGACTTTCCACATCTGCTCGGTAACACGTCCGGTTTTGCGGAAACAAAACTCAATGTGATCATGCCAGTTGGAACTGGAACAGATATTGAATGTCGATTCGCCGTACCCGAACACGGAATACAATCCGAATTGCCCGACGCGAAACGAAAAATCTTTCGCCCGCTCCGCGTCGCGGAAGCGTATTTTCACCGATTTAACGTCAACCGTCTGTTGCGTTACGTCGATGACTTCCATTAAATCAGGTTTGTAAATATTGTCAGTCATTTAGCTAAAAGTTAAGGTGACAGATTTGTAAAAATATTTTTCAATATGCAACAAAGGGAAATGAATTTCCTTTTAGACTCATCCCATTTGAAATTTTGGTTTTAGACAATGTATATCGTTTATCACGTCCCCAATGTCCCTTTTTTGATGAAAACCGAATTTTAAAGTGTGAGGAGTATATGTTGCAAGTTAATGTAACACCAATTGATCATTTCTCCTTTTTCGTCAAAGTCGTGATAGAAAGATTCTTTATTTCGGGTATCGTTTGTTTGCAACGCCGCTTGTTGTGTGAGCGTGTTCTATCGCGCCGTAGATCACTGCGGATTTTAAAATGTTGCCGTTACTTTCGGTGATTGTTACATTTGTCCGGTCGATATCTTCTCCCTTGAGTTTTTGGATACATTCCATGCTTAAGGTAATTTTTTCGTTCACCGACTTGTAATTGGAAAATGTAAAATCCAGTAACATTGCTTTTACCTTTTTGTATGGCTTCTAAAAACATCATTTACCGCGAAGCAATTCGATTTAGGGAACTTCTAAAAACCCCACTTTCAACAAATCCTACTATTGAAAAATAAGGACTTGCTGATATTGGGAAGAGTTTTTTAGAAGTTCCCTTTACATTGTTTTTTTATCATTGACAGGTACATTATAGAGTTATGTTATCAAAACAATTCCTAGTTCGTACAGATAAAAAATTTTTAGAACATCATTTTATTGTAAAAAAACTCAAAAAATAACCGCCTACCAATTATCTACAATGAACTTCCCAATAACAAATACAAATGCAAATTTGAGATATTTTCACAAATTTTGAAAAATATTTAGTTTTTAATTTTTTTAACTAGCCGGTTGTAAACCTTTCGCTTTTGCCGCGATATATTGCAAAACGGGACGCACGCCGAGTGAAGTACTGCATTCGCGGGTACAGTTGCCGCAACCGGTGCAAAGAATTAAACCGAATTTGTCTGGATAAATGCGGAATTTATGTTGGATACGGTTGCGCTGGCGTTGCGACTGATCGCGGCGGGGATTGTGTCCCGATGCGTGATGCGTAAAGAGTGCGAATTGGCAAGTGTCCCACGTTTTGACGCGCGAACCGGCGTTACTGTTTCCTTCTTCAATGATGTCGAAACAATGACATGTCGGACAAACATAAGTACAAGCTCCGCAACCGACGCATCGAAGCGACGTTTCCGACCAAATCGGGTCGTCGAAATGTTCCCGAAGATATTCCGTCACAGCTTGAGCGTCGAATTTGATTTCCAACGTAGCGGCAGCACATCCGGCTTTGTCCGACTGCTCTGTTTTGCCCGCAAAAAGCGATTTTCCTTTGTCAGTGAACGTCCGTACTTCGTATTCGCCGTTGCCCAGGTCAAGTAACATCGCGTCGGCACCAATACTCGATTCTGGTCCGAAACCAAGCGATGTGCAGAAACAATGATCGTCGATAGTTTTGCATGCTAATGTTACAACGGTCGTCCGTTCGCGGCGTGATTGAAAAAATTTATCGTTGTAATCCCACGCAAATAACGGGTCGAGAATCTGATTTGCCACCGCGTCGCATGGACGCACGCCAAACAATACTTGCGTTTCCTCAAACGCCGGCGCATCGGTCAGCGACAAATCTTTACCGTCATAGCGAAACGTGTAAAGCGTTTCGCGCCGTGGAAAAACAAATTCTTTAATCGAATTCATTGGCATTGCGGGCGGATTAACAAGCATTTCATCCGCCGACTGAACTTTGGCGTACATGTATCGGTGATTTGTTCCGGCAACTGGTCCGCCGACTGTTTTTCCTTCGGAAATCAGCGAGTCAATCAACACATGCAACGCTTTTTCTTGGATAATTTCTGTCATTGTCGCTCAACAATCGTGGTTAAATTTTACTGATGACGCTGTTCCCGCAAATCATAACCGGTTATTTTCACAAAAAGGAAAAATTTAGCGGAGTAATCACACAATGTTTTTAATTATATTCTCAATTTGTTTATTTTTCAACTCCCGATTGGGAAGCAAAAGTATTCATACAATTTTATTTTGACAACTTTTCACAAAGCATTTTTTCGCCATCAATTCATGAATTACTCACGCATGGAATTTATCGCAAATTCCATGTTCCTCATTCATGGATTCGCGACAAAAAGATATTGATTTACGTTATTCCGCAAACATCGCATCGACAAAGGGAATCGGTTCAAACGCGACGAGATCGTCTGCCGATTCTCCAACGCCGACGTATTTGACCGGCAAATCAATTAAACGGCGAATCGCGACAACAACGCCGCCTTTTGCCGTCCCATCGAGTTTGGTCAAAATAATACCCGTGCATTTGACGGTTTCTGTGAAATGTTTCGCTTGAGAAAGTCCGTTTTGTCCGGTTGTCGCGTCGAGGACTAATATCACCTCGTGCGGCGCGTCGGGAATTTGCTTGCCAAGAACGCGATGAATCTTTTCCAGCTCCTGCATCAGATTTCTTTGAGTTTGCAAACGTCCCGCCGTATCAATAATGCAAATATCGGCGTTGATTTCAAGAGCTTTTGCGATAGCTTTATGAGCGACACTTGCCGGATCGTTGCCGGTCTTTCCGGTAACAATTTCCGCGCCGAGACGTTGCGCCCAAACGGTTAATTGTTCTGTTGCCGCAGCGCGAAATGTATCGGCGGCGCCCAATACGACTTTTTTGCCGTCGGCGATAAAACGCGATGTGAGTTTGGCAATCGTTGTCGTTTTTCCGCAACCGTTGACTCCGCAAACCATAATCACAGTCGTCCCAGATGCGGCAAAAGAAATTGGGTATTCCGGTTGTGCCATCAATAATTTGAGTTTATCCTTAATGACTTCAAGAATGTCTTGCATTTTCACAACACGTCCGCGAAATTGCATCTTGACTTCGTCAACTGTTTCCTGCGCCGGAGCCACTCCCATATCAGTTTTGACAAGGGCTTCAAAGAGTTTGTCGAGAAACTCTTCATCGACAAGCTGCCCCGATAATTTAAAAAGGTCGCGGATGTCGGTATTGAGAAGTTTTGCGGTTTTTCGCAATCCTTGTTTGATTTTTTCAAAAAATCCCATATCGTTTTTCCAAAATGCTGCCGGACAAATAAATTAAACCCATGTACTACAAACTGTAAACGCAGTTTTTTCTCACCACAAAGAACGCGAAAAATCATATCATATAAGATGTTAGATGAAGGTTCTTTAGAAAAGATATTGAAACAACTTCTTTTAAAAATTTCGCCTATTTAAATTTTTATACAAAAACGTTTCAGCTTCGTGTATTTGTAACTCTCAATTATCAAAGACATTATGTTAGCATTTTTATTCTTTTCGTCAAGTTATATATTGCACGGTAAGAAATTGCCGTTTATTCGTCGCCGGTATTATTATCGACGAAATAAAAGCGACCTTTCTCGCCGTGACATGGAGTAGTTCATATGACGCAGAATCTCAATTCCGTCCGAAATAGGGTAATTTTTCTGATAACCCGCGACTCATCCGTTTTTCAAGCCCGATAACACTAAACTTGGCAACGATCGAACCGCCCGAACATCTTTACCATGACCGCTCTTATTTATCAAATTTCCCGTCGTTGCCAACAAGTTTCTCAAGCGTGTTCTTATCCCCGTGTTTTTTCGGGGATGGGTTGTTGCCCAAAACGCCTACACGAAAAATAAAAAAACTTGAACAAAAAATAAGGGAATAAGGACGAGTTCGGGGGCGATTCGGGGTGAACAAGGGAGCTTAATGAATCAGGACTGGAAGAGTCATATTTATTGACCGTAACTTTCCGGTTGCCCGATGCGAGTTGATGCGGTTTGAGCGGCGGAATCGTGATTAGAAACTTTATC
>JAIRYX010000233.1 GCA_031267635.1 Planctomycetaceae bacterium | reverse complement strand
GTGAATATTGATACCTTGAAAGTCGAGGTAGATTTTACTGATTCGGTCAACTCGGAATCCATGAAACGCTTGATGGATCAATTGATAAGGCACAATCCCAAAGCGAAAACGATTTATATGATTATGGACAATGCGAGTTATTGTCATAGTAAGGATGTGGAAGCTCATCGGCAACAATTGGGCAAGATAGAATTTATCTTTTTACCGCCCTACTCGCCGAATCTCAACCTAATCGAACGACTTTGGAAATTTTTCAAAAAGAATATCACTTACAATAAATTTCGAGAAACATTCGCAGACTTCAAGCAAGCATGTCACGATTTCTTCGAAAATATAAGAAAGTTCAAGGCACCACTGCGCGCTCTACTCACCGAAAATTTCCATATACCACAAAATAATTAAACGATTTTTAAAGTGCGATGAGTATATAACTTGCCATATTTTCCCTTATTTCCGTTATTTTGTTTGCGAGGAGGAATCCATGCTTCGTTTTTCTTATTCCGCTTCCGATCTTCAAACGCTTCTGTCCCAGCAGTAGCACCATCCTCATCCTGCGATTCGAAAACGCATGAACATTCTCGCGTTACACAGCAAAGGCGTCACCGCCGCCAAAGTTTCCAAACTCACCAACGCCAGTAAACGTACGGTCTACCATGTTTTGCATACTTACTCAAAGCGGCGGTTTGGAAGCGGTTTATCTGTACGACAAATGCAAACACCCAAGCGAACTCGAACAATTCGCCGACGCCATTATCAACGATTTGACCCAACGTCCTGCCGCATCGCTCGCCGAGGTAAGCTCAAGAATCGAAAAATTGACGGGGCTCAAACGAAGTCGGGGACGCGTCGCCGCCTTTCTAAAAAAAAAGGATGCAAGCTACTGCAAGCGATTGGCGTTCCGGCAAAGGCAAACCTTGAAGAACAGAAAACTTTTTTAGAAACCAATTTGAACCCTATCATCGAAGCCGCGAAAAAATGGGGATGTATTCTTTATTTTTTGGATTCCTGCCATCCTGTTCAAGGGGCATTTCTTACTTATTTTGGGTGTTTTATCCGTTGCGTGCTACCGACGTCAAGCGGACGCAAACGATACAATATTCTAGGAGCTTACAATCCCATTGCGCACACAATGGAATGGATCACCAATACAACGTACATCAATTCTTTGGTTGTTTGCGAGATGTTACATAAGTTATCGGCGTTGCATAAAGGTATTCCTATCAAGATTGTTTTGGACAACGCGAGGTATCAACGTTGCAAGTTGGTCACAAATTTGGCGGCGGAGTTAGGAATTGAGTTGGTATTTCTACCGCCATACAGTCCGAACTTAATCGAACGTTATTAGAAATTTATGAAAAAACATGTTTGTATAACTTTTATTACGATTCCTTCGAGAAGTTTGGCCAGGCAATCGACGACTGCCTAAAAAATACCACCACAAAACATAAAGAGGGACTAAAAAAAATGACACTAGAGTTTCACCTCTTCGAAAATTATCAATTCCGCGCAGTGTAATGTATAAATCCGCTTTTGGCGACTGAATAGTTATAAAATTTTTTCGTTTTTTTGCTGGGTGTGTTTGAAATTTTCCGAGATGTTCGTTACAATAGGGGTTTATGCACAACAGACGTGATAGCAAACGTCATTGTGAATTTCACCAACTTTATTTCACGACGCAGTTTTAGCGTCAAAATCTTTTGAGAGGAGTGTATTATGGGACGACCTGTTACCCTTTGTTCCGGTCAGTGGGCAGACCTGACCTTTGAAGTACTGCTTGACAAAGCAAAATCATTTGGTTATGAAGGCGTTGAGCTTGCCTGTTGGGGGGATCACTTTGAAGTGGATCGCGCACTTGCCGAAAGCGATTATTGCGACAAAAAACGCGAAACGCTCAGCGCGAAAGGACTTGCGTGTTACGCAATTAGTAACCACATCGTCGGGCAGGGAATCTGCGATATTATTGATTCTCGTCACAAATCGATTCTCCCCGACTACATTTGGGGCGATGGCAATCCGGACGGCGTGAATCAGCGTTCCGCCGACTGGATGGCGAATGCCGCGAAAGCCGCGAGAAAATTCGGCGTGGATGTTGTCAACGGCTTTACCGGTTCGAGTATCTGGCAGTATTTTTATTCGTATCCGCCGGTTCCGCAAGCGTGGATTGATGATGGTTTTAAACTTTTCGCCAAGCGGTTCAACCCAATTCTTGACATTTTCGCTGAAAACAATGTGAAATTTGCTCTCGAAGTTCACCCGACGGAAATTGCTTATGACATTTACACAACCGAAGCCGCTCTTGACGCGATTAACTGGCGACCAGAGTTTGGATTCAATTTTGATCCGAGCCATCTTCTTTGGCAAGGTGTTGATCCAGTGAAATTCATTCGCCGGTTCGGAGAACGAATTTACCACGTTCACATCAAGGACGCAATTGTCACGCTTGACGGTACGGCGGGAATTTTGGCGAGTCATATCAATTTTGGCGATTATCGGCGCGGCTGGCAATTCCGCTCGCCCGGACGCGGTGCGGTCAATTTCGAGGAAATTATCCGCGCTCTGAATGACGTCGGCTACAAAGGACCGCTTTCTGTCGAATGGGAAGACACTTGTATGGAACGTGAACACGGCGCACGTGAAGCATGCGAATTGGTTAAAAAATTAGACATCGCGCCGAGTACCTTTGCGTTTGACAGCGCGTTTGATAAATCCACTCAAAAACAGCAGTGATTTTTGAAACCATATTCCTCACACTTGAAATTTCGGTTTTTCCTTGTTTATTATGTCCCTAATTGTTCCTTTAGGGGCGAAAAACCGAATTTTAAAGCGTGAGGAACATGATAGAGCCGTGTTGTAGACTGAATTTGGATTCTGCGTAACAGGAGTTCATCAGTCATCCGTGGCTAAAATAGTAAAAAACTCCCATTAACACAAAAAATCTTTGCGCAACCCAAGAACCCCCTTGACGTTTTCTCCAGATTTTGTAAATTGATGAAATCGTTTTTGCGTGGCAAAAATCGGTTGTTATTTTATGCGGGAATGGCGGAATTGGTAGACGCGCTAGGTTGAGGGCCTAGTCGGGGCAACCCGGTGGAAGTTCGAGTCTTCTTTCCCGCATTTCTTTTGATACTTCTGTCAGGCGATTACTTTTTCTAATGTATTATTTGTGTGTTGAAAATCTTGGCGTATAATTTTATTGATATTTGGAAAACTCTAAAAATTTATTATGAAATTTAATATAAGTCCTTATTTATCAATTTGTTATAAAATTTTTCTAAAATCATCTTTCCGTGGACTCGGTCGTTAGTTTTTAGAAGTATTCGCTTGTTTTGATCATTTTATTCGTTCAGTTCGATAAATCATCATGAATAATGATACATCAAATAATCCTACATTGACACAAATACAGGAAAACTATCATTTGCTGGAGTTGCCGGATTTTGGCGTTCCGAGTGACATCCGTTTGATTTCTAATACTCAATTTTCTAACAAAAATGAAATAAAAGTTCAGTATATTCCGCCAAATTTTCTGGCACGCTTGTTTCGGTGGAATTTATTCTTGTTTTGTTTTCTTCATGCTTTGCAAATATTCTTCTCCGCCGATTTTAAAACGATTATTCTCATTGACGGAAGCGACAAGATTGTTTGGCTATTCATCGGATGGCTGAATCGCTTATTCTTTTTTCGCAAAAGAACATTGTTTTTGTGGGACATTTTTGTTGAATATCATTTAGGAAAAGAAAAACGGCTTAAATTTTTTCCATTTCTCAAAACGAAAACCAAGTGGAAAGAAGCTGCCGCCAGAAATGCATTGCTTGGATATGACGCGATTGTTCAATGGTCGAAAAAACAAGTTGCTGCACATGTGAGTTACTATCGTTTGCCAAAAGAAAAGTTTTTTTTTCTTCCATTTAAGTCCAATCACTCCAATCTCTCAAAATCACAACGCTATGACATTCCAATCGGGAGTTTTATTTTTTCGGGCGGTAATGGTAAGCGGGATTACCAATGTCTGGTTGACGCGGTACGCGGAACTGATATTCCGGTCATTATTAGCGTTACCGATCCTCAAGTGCGAAAACAAATAGAATTTCTTCCCAATGTGATTGTTTTGAGCGCGGTGGAACCGGCATTTGCTCAACTCCAAGCGGCGTGTCGGTTTGTTGTGATTCCGATGATTAATTCCGGTTTGAAAGGCGGCGGTGAAGCGAATGTCTGTAATGCCATGTGGCACGGCAAACCAGTCATTGCTTGTTGCAATATGGCTGCCGAAGATTATATCATTGAGAACGAAACCGGATTTGTTGTTCCGGCGGGAGATTCTAAATTATTACGGCGACGGATTTTGGAACTTTGGAATAATCCAGAACGTATTGCAGAAATTGGAAAACAAGCCCGTGCGCATGCCGAAAAGAATTTCACACACGACCTGTTTATCTTGCGGCTCTTACGTTTGGCAACGCTTCTCGCCAACAAAAAAACTCTCACGATTTAACGTAAGAGTCTAAATATTCAAATGTCCCCGGCTGGACTTGAACCAGTAACCTTTGGCTTCGGAGGCCAACGCTCTATCCAATTGAGCTACGAAGACTTTTATATGTTTATCGAACGATTGTCGAAATTATTCTTGGTTTTTAATTATAACATAGTCTTCATAACAATCAATCCCCCCGCAAACAACAAAAGAATCGTTGTAGCTATTCAGTTGCCCAAACCAAATAAATTCGCACGGCATCTGAATAAGGTATCCGAAAGTCTTTACTATGGCAATTACCCGAAACACTCTACCATTGCAGCCCTTATTTATCAAGTTTCCCTTAGTAGCCAGCAAAGCCATCAAACGCACCCTTATTTCCTTATTTTGCGTTCAAGTTTTCTTGATAAAAATTTATCATTTTATCAAATTCATCGATAAATGTTTTTGTGTTTTATGATGTTGGGGCTGATTTCAAATATATTGGCAAACTTTATCAATCTCTCAATTGGAAACGGAAAACACCGAGCCAGTATATGAACATGTTCTGGATTCGTATAAATAGATTGGTGGTGATTTATAACTCCCCGTTATCTTTTTTAATGCTGTCACGATACCGATTGTCAATAATTGGCAGTTGCTCTTGAGTCGTGAACGCGAAATGAGTATAAGGTGATTATATGTTACTTCCATTAAGGGAAGCTTGGTAAATAAGGGTTGTTAGTAAGATTTTTCGGATAACTAGTCATTTGCCCTGTGCGGATTTAGTGGGTTTGATCGACTGAATAGTTACGAATAGTAAATGAATCAAAACGCAAAACCACGTTGAATGGTGTTGTTGTATCAAGCGGGAATTTACATTATGTCGGATTGTGGTAAAATATTTAAGAGATTTTGGGGCATGTGTTTTATCGTAACTATTCAGTCAATCATCATGCTGGCTGTATCCTGTCGAAAAACATTGATCAATACCATAAGGGACTTCTAAAAACCTCATTTCCAACACATGCGACCATTAAAAATAAGGACTTACGAATATTTTGGGGAGGTTTTTAGAAGTTCCCCATAGCTACTTTTTTAACAATCAATCAAAAAGCCATGTCAACACAAGCAATAATAGCGCAATTTCAAAAATACGTCATTCCGAATTACACGCGATATCCGGTCGCGCTGACCAAAGGGGACGGCTCTTACGTTTGGGACGCGGAGGGTCGGAAATATCTTGATTTTTTCCCGGGCTGGGGATGTAATTTGCTGGGACATTGTCCGAAACCGGTCGTCGAAGCGATTTGCAAACAAGCGAGTGAATTGATTCACGTTCCGAACACTTGGTATACCGAGCAGCAAGGAACTTGGGCGCAAATGCTTTCCGAGCGAAGTTTTGGCGGCATGGCGTTTTTCTGCAATTCCGGCACGGAAGCAAATGAAGCGGCAATTAAACTTGTGCGTCTGCATACGCCGAAAGAACGCTACAAAATTCTCACATTTCAATCCGGTTTTCACGGGCGGACAATGGGGTCAGTTTCGGCGACGGCGCAGCCAAAATATCACGAGGGATTGCAACCGCTTTTGCCGGGATTCGTGTATTTGCCGTACAACGATTTGCAAGCGGTCAAGTCGGCAATCGACAACGAAACTGCAGGAATACTCATTGAACCGGTTCAGGGCGAAGGCGGTATTCGGATTCCATCAGTGGAATTTTTGCAAGGACTCCGTAAAATCTGCGACGAAAACGGAATACTCCTCGTGTTCGACGAAGTTCAGGCGGGATGCGGACGGACGGGAAATTGGTTTGCTTATCAGCATTTCGGCGTAACGCCGGACATTATGACGCTGGCGAAAAGCATTTGCGGCGGAGTTGCTGCCGGTGCGATGTTGGCAAAACGTGAAATTGCTCCGAGTCTGCGTCCCGGAATGCACGCGGCGACATTCGGCGGCAATCCGCTTGCGGCGGCGGCGGGAATCGCAACGATTGAAATGATTGAACGGGAAAACTTATTGGAGCAAACGAAAAAATTAAGCGAACTTTTCCACACACGGTTTCAGCAATTGGCAAAAGAGGTTGAAATCATCCAAAACGTACGTGTGATAGGAATGATGATCGGTATCGACTTGAGCATCGACGGTTCGCCGTTTGTCGCGGAGTGCTTGAAACGCGGGCTACTCATCAACTGCACGCAAGGACATGTTATCCGCCTTCTTCCGGCAATGAATCTGACGTTAGAGCAAGCAAACGAAGGGATCGACATTATCGTTGATGCATTGAAGAAATAAAATTGGCTTGCCAAAATCAAGAAAACAGGTACCCAAATGAGAAAAGACAAAGGCAATTGAGATTCATGGGGATTCATGAGACAGGTAAGGATTCTGAAAAGAGTCCTCCCAAAATCCCTCATGTCTCTCGCGTCCCTTGCTCTGAAATTTTTCGGGGATTCCCGGTGGCTTCTGGAGAATCTCCGAAAGCTTTTTGGATATTCCCGGAAACTATTATCAATAAATAACTCACGTTACGCAAATACTCAAAAATTTAAAAACGACCCCTCAAAGTCCCAAGAGTCCCTCGTATTTCTTCGAGCGAGCGCCGGAAATCGGAATTTGACGTCGTGAACGTAAAATTTGGCGTCATAAACCGAAATGTCGGCGTCAGCAACCGAGTTTTCGGCGCCGCCAACGCGGATTATTGAAGCCAATAAATGAATTATTGAAGCCAATAAATGAATTATTGAAGCCAATAACCGAATTATTGAAGCCAATAACCGAATTATTGAAGCCAATAACCGGATTATTGAAGCCAATAACCGAATTATTGAAGCCAATAACCGAATTATTGAAGCCAATAACCGAATTATTGAAGCCAATAACCGAATTATTGAAGCCAATAAATGAATTATTGAAGCCAATAACCGAATTATTGAAGCCAATAACCGGATTATTGAAGCCAATAAATGAATTATTGAAGCCAATAA
>JAIRYX010000232.1 GCA_031267635.1 Planctomycetaceae bacterium | reverse complement strand
TCACCGGTTACGGCGCGCTCGTCACCGGTTACGGCGCACTCGTCACCGGTTACGGCGCGCTCGTCACCGGTTACGGCGCACTCGTCACCGGTTACGGCGCGCTCGTCACCGGTTACGGCGCACTCGTCACCGGTTACGGCGCACTCGTCACCGGTTACGGCGCACTCGTCACCGGTTACGGCGCGTTCGTCACCGGTTACAGAACCGCCGTCGCGTGTTCCGGCGGCTTCGTGGTACACCACGAGGGCTTCGTGGTACACCACGAGGGCTTCGTGGCACCCCCCGAGGGCTCCGTGGTACCCCCCGAGAGCTCCGTGGTACCCCCCGAGAGCTCCGTGGTACACCCCGAGGGCTCCGTGGTACCCCCCGAGGGCTCCGTGGTACACCACGGCGGCTTCGTGGTACCCCACGAGGGCTCTGCGGTACACCCCGAAAGCGTTGCGGATATTCCCGAATAGCTTGCGGGCAAGGGACTTATGAGACAAAAGAGACACAAGGGACTTGGGGGACTGGCTTTTTTGATTTGGGGAACTTCTTTTTCAGGAGCGTCGCCATTGAACCGACTGCCGAACGTTTCACTGTGAATTTGGGGACTGGCTTTTTTGATTTGGAGAACGTCTTTTTCAGGAGCGTCGCCTGTCCCAGCAGTTCCCAAAGTCGCTCAAGTCCCGGCTGTCCCTGAAGCAAAGCGTGCGCCGATTGTCAATTTTTTCGCACTCTCGGAACTTTTAGATTGAACAACCCGAAAATATCTTCCTGACTCATGCCGTGACTCATCCCGCCGGATAAGGCGTGAGCGTGAGGAGAGGTGAAACCTTGCGCGCAAGACATGATTTCTTCAAATAATTCCCGCTTGCTTTGGAGCACTTTATCAATGCGTTCTTCAATGGTGTCGGCAATGAGAAACCGCGTGACCGTGACCGGCTCGGCGGCGCCGATGCGATGGGCGCGGTTGATTGCCTGATCCTCCACCGCGGGATTCCACCACCGGTCAAATAGAAAGACATAACTGGCAAATTGTAAATTCAGCCCGACGCTTCCCGCGCCGTAACTCATGAGAATCACATGACAATCTTTGTTGTCGCGGAATTTACGGATCACGTCGTCACGCTGTTTCGACGGGATTTTGCCGTGATATTCGACCGGATGATAATCCGCCAAATAATCGCGAAGTTTGATCAGCGTTTCCACCCATTGGCTGAAAATAATTGCCTTGCGTCCGCTCGCCGCGACTTCCTCGATGTCGGCAAGCAAGCGTTCCAGTTTCGCGCTGTCGCCGGTCAAGGGGTCGAAATTGCAAATCTGTTTCAACCGCAACACCAATTCAAACACGTTTTGTATCGTTAGCGAGTCGCCCATGTCGTTGAGCCGAATCGTACCGTCTTCCTCGGCTTGCGCATAAGTCGTTTTTTGCGACGCCGTGAGTTCAAGGTTTGCGTCGCGAATGATTTTCGGCGGCAAGTCGGTTAGCACTTTATCTTTCGTTCGCCGCAGAATATAATCGCCGACCAGCTCGCTCATCGTGGACGTTTTCATTCCTGTCGAAAGATAGCCCGGCGATAAAAATTCAAAAATACCGACAAGGTCATTCGGTGAATTTTCCACCGGCGTTCCGGTCAACGCCCAACTTCGGCTTCGGGACAACGCCCGCACGGCATGACTGGTTGCGCTGTTCTGATTTTTGATTCGTTGCGACTCGTCCAACACCACCAAATCAAAATGCGGACCGCCTTGACTTCGCGGACGGTCGAAATACTCTAAATCGCGGTTCAGCAATTCGTAATTGGCGATTCTCACCGGAACATTATCAAGCTGCCAAAGCCATTTGCGGCGTGCCGGAGTTCCTTCAATCACTTGCACGTTAATTTCAGGAGCCCAAAGATTAAATTCACGCTGCCAATTGGTCACAAGCGGTTTTGGACACACCAAGAGGATGTTGCGAAGCTCGCCGGAACGAATCAAAAGGCGTATCGTGGTAATCGCCTGCATCGTTTTGCCGAGTCCCATCTCGTCGGCGAGAATTGCGTGATGCGCGGCATAAAGAAAAGAGACGCCGGAACGTTGATACGGGAACGGCTCAAACGGCATCTCAAGAGTCGGCTGCCCCAACAGCAATTCCAGCGGCGGCTGCAACAAATAATTAAGTCGATCTTCCAGCTTAATTGCGTCTCTGGGAACGTTAATGCGCGTATATTTTGTCGGCAGATTTGCCGCGTCCTCTTGATGAGATTCTAACGGTAACTCCGAAATCGTTTCTTGCGGCGAAACGGCAGACGTTGTTGCGCTTTCATCGCGACCGTTTTTCTGCGGCGGCGTTTCTGTTACTAAAAAACAAAAACTCCGCACGTCGATTTTGGTACGAACAGTGATCGGCATTGACGCAACGCAAATTTTCGGCGATGTTCCGACCGAAATTGATTGCGTCCGCAAGTCGTTTTTTTGCGAAAGCAAATGATTCCACGGATTGTCCGCAACCGCGACCGGAATTTGAAAGCGATGAACCGAATACAACGGCGTCGGCTTCGGTACAAAATCCAACATTTCGCATGTTTCAAACGTTTTCAACAACGTACCGTTTGAAGAATCCGACAAGTGCGTTACGTTATTATTGTCGTCCACCGCAAACGGCGAAACAAATTTTTCAGAAAGTAATGTTTGCATTTTACGCTGCTTTTTGTGCTTCTTCCACCGCCAGACAAATTCGCTCAAACGGTTCGGCAAGATCAATCGCATGCGTAACCAATTCCAAAGCGGCGATCGTTTCCGTCGCCGGACATGTGGAAAGTTCCGGTACCGCCAATTGACGCCGACCAACTTTCTGTTCCGACCAACGAGACATGTTAATTCCTGAAACGCAAGTCAACATTTCAGAAATCGACGGCGTGGAAATCTTTGGATTTTCGTCGTTGTTTTCCTCGGAGGAATCTTCTTGGGGTACAATTTTGAATTTATTTTCTTGATCGCCGGAACGTTTTTGCGATTTTGCGATGAACACGAGCGGCGTTTTAACAAACTCTTGCGCCGCGAGAACTTGCGGCATGTCAGAAATCACAACGACAGGTTTTATTTTTGCGCGATTGATGAGTGTCTGTGCGATTTGTTCTCCGTAGAGAAACGCCTCAAGGGTTGCGCCGTAAAGAATTTCCTGCGCGCGATTGGGGCGAATCGGCGAAGTACAGTGAAACTCGACAGGGCGTCCGGCGTGATTTAAGACGAGATAGCCGCCGATGAGTCCGCATCGAGGATTTTCTGTGACTGTCAAAAAACCGAAATATGCCGTTGCTTCAGAAGCCATTGATTTTATCCGTTTGAAATTGTTACGGAAAGTAATTTTTCGTTTCCGTCTTCGTAAGGAATCGGGTGATTGGCAGAGAGACTTTAATTCTCTGCTTTTTGGGGATAATTGCTAAAGTCGCGTTTATTTGTACAAAATTTCACGCAATCATCAGATATTTTCTCATGCGATATTATGGCAAAATACGGTAAAACGGCATAAATTTTGCATAGAGTCGCAACGCCGACTGAAACAGAAAGGAAAACAAACGCAGGGCTTTACTGCACTCTGCGTTTGTTTCTATGGCATTCGCGGAACATAACAAGTCAGAGATTCCGCAAATGATCGGGGCAAGCAATATATACTAGACGTATCCACGTCAAGGAATAGTTTTGTCATTTCAACAATTCATCAAAATCAATTCCTTTCAAATCAATCACGCTAACCGTATGCGGACTATCTTTGAACGATTCCAAGTCGATATTTGCAACATAGAGTTTTCCGTCACGCAGGCAGACTTCCGAACAACGATCCAATGCGCCTGCTTTTTTCGCTTCGGCGTCAGGATTGATCGCGTTTTGAGCAATCAAAACAAGTTTGCCGTTTTTCGGATTGAGAACCCAAACCGCGTTGCCGACATAATCCGCGAAGAAAATATAACCTTTCGGACAAACTTTCAAGCCGTCCACGCTTTCATTCGGTCCGCCCGGATTCACGTCACGGAAAGAAACCACACGCCGTCCCGACGCATCGAGTTTTACCTCAATAATTTTTTTATCGCCGAAATTCGCCACATAAAGCGTTCCGTCTTTCGCAAGCCCGATTCCGTTTGCTCCGACTTTTTGCTCGCCGTTGCGGTCTTTGTCGGCGGTTTGAAAATTGAAAATAAAGTGCGGATCGCGTTTGTACGGCAAAACATGCAACGGCGCACGATACGCGCGGGTGAGAAATTCTCTTATACTGAACACAAACACACCGCTTGTCATCGGCATCTCGACAATTGCCGGATCAATCTGCGTTTCCGCGACATAAATATTGCCGTTGTGAATTTCAAGACCGTTCGCCTGAACTAATCCTTCGACCAACACCTCGCTTCTCACCGGCTTGCCGTCTTGATGCACGACCCGCAAAATCCGCGATTTATGATTTGGGTTACCGCCAAGACATTGGCTGTCGGCGATATAAAGGTTGCCGTCGGGACCAAACGAGATTCCAAGCGGCGTAACACGTCCGGTTTCTGGATGAGCGGGCAACTCGAAATAAGGGGAAACGTTGTCGTCAGCGTCAATTTTCAACAACCAAGCGTTTCCTTTGTCGCCGATTGTCGGCGCGGCAAGAATAATGTCGCCGGTTTTCGGATGTACCGTCATTCCGTCGGGGTGAAGATACGCCTCGCCAAGCTCAATCGCTTTCGACGGTTTCGTCAACGGCTCGATTGCCTGTGTCAATATTGGAAACGTTAGAATCAGCGCGAACAACAGGAATTTTTGTGGTTTGAACATAATGTTCTCTCTCCTAAATCTAAATTTTTGTTGGAATTGTAAATTTGTTGCACCTCTATTTTTTTCTTTTCGCTTACAATTTTGCCTCTGCGGAAAACATAAAATTAAAGCGATTTCAGTGTCGTAAAAATATTATACAGTAATTTATATTTTTAAGATAGAGCGAGCGGCTCTCAACGTTCAAAAGCAGCAAAACGCTCCTCAATGAAAGGTACCATTGGAATGTATTGCCGCGCGGCGTCGGCTTAAAGCGGAACGATTTTCGCCTCAAACCGCACCGCTTTTGTCCCCGATTTACCGATTAAGAGTTTCCTGACGAAATTCCGACGGCGTTTTGCCGATCCATTTGCGGAAAATAACGGCGAAATATTGGCTTGACGAAAACCCGCACATCATCGCAATTTGCACGACGGGAATGCTCGGGTTTTCACGAATCATTTCCGCCGCTTTGAAAATTCGCAAACGGTTGAGCGCGTGAAGCGGAGAAAGATTTGTCAATTGGTTGCAACATTGCGAAAACCGCGTTGGACTGATTCGGCACACTCTCGCCATTTCACGTAGCGTCCATAAGTGTGCCATTTGTTCCGGTATCGCTTGGAGTTCCTCGAAAAAATGCTGTACCGATTGCAACGCGGGCGTTTTTTCTTTGAAGTCGTGCGGTTGTTCGGCGGATTCGCGCAACGACTGCAATAAAGTGTAAAGAATTTCGTTGATGACAATCGCCAACGCGGAAACCGGCGGTTTGCCCTGTGCGTCGCGGAGCAAGCGGTAAAGCCGCTCCCAATGCGCGGTATGTTTCGGCGGTAAATGAAAAACCGGCTGATTGCAATAAACCATCAGCGAAAGCATTTCCTCCAAATCCTGCTTGGAAAGAATAATCCAGTTGGGCCACTTGCATTGCTGATTGTTATTCCGCATACTCGAATCAATGATAAACCAGAGATACGTTCCCGCGTTGACGCCGGGATTGCCGATACGGTGAATTTGCCAAGGTCGGCACGCGGTCATATCGCCCGCCGCCAGATTCCAGAACGAAGAACTTGTTCCCCAGACAATCTGACCGCTCAATAAATACGAAATCTCAATTCCTTCGTTGCGATGCCAATCGAGTCCCCAATCTTGATTTTTTGCAGCGTTCCAAAATCCGACCGACCGCAAACCGTTCAACGCACTGACCGGAAGTAAGTCGCCCGGATATTGCCCGCGAGCAAACGCTTTAAAAGAAATTTTTTCGTCCTCAACCGCCCGACTTAAAGCGGCACAACTATCCGCACAATAAATTGTACTTCCATCCCGATAAGAAGGAGAACCGGATGCGAATTCTTTGCGGTTTTTCATGACGATAAAAAAGCAGGACAATTTTTTTTGATGTACTCATTCATCACACTTTAAGATTCGGCTTTCATCAAAAAAGGGACATTAACGTCAGCAAGGATAAAGGGACTGTACTCTTTAAACCGGCACGATATCTTGTTTGTCGAAATCGAAAATTCCTTCCTTACGCGGGAAAATTTTACACATCATCACACCGCCGAAATAGAGAATCACAAGCGGTACGGACATAAGCAACATGCTATATGGATCGCCGGGCGTGAGAAACATGGATAAAACTACAATAGCAAAAACGGAAATTCTCCATTTGCTGATATACGTTTTGATCGAAAAAATGCCGATACGTTCTAGAAAAAACATCACTAACGGCAATTGAAAACTCACACCGAATCCCACCGGCAAAAGTAATGCAAATTTCACCCATTCGCTGACGCGCGGATCGGGATCAATGCCGAGATAACGGTTAAAGAAGAAAAGAAAATCCAACACGTATTGAAAAACGACCAAAAACGCCAACAGCATTCCGGAAATAAACAACCCTAAACTAATCGGCATGAAATAATAAACGTAACGCCGTTCATGCGGATAAAGTCCGGCAGCGACAAACGACCAAACACTCCAGAAAATACCCGGACTGGAAAATAAAAGCCCGAGAACGAAGGACGCTTTAATGTACAGTGAAAACGTTTCCTGCGCACTGAGCGCTTTAATACGGACTCGCGGGTCGTCGGCGCTTTTTTTCATCAGGAAAATTTTGAGCGGCGGACTGCCGGTTCTTTTGTAGTCGTTGAAATTATCCACTGCCGAAACCGAAAGAAACGGCATTTGCCGATTCGTTCCAGCGGAAGTCGGAGATGCGGTTCCATAAGTCAAAATTCTCATGACGTCGTTGGGGATGACATAAGTTTCCTCGAAAATGTAACCTTGTTCGATATAACCTGCCAATGAGTCCGCATATCCTGTTTCTCTTAATTCGCTTGCTTTTTCCGCAATTTTAACTTTCGCTTGTTCCTCATAAAAAGTTTGCAATGATTTTTCCAGCGGCTGGTTGATAAACCGTACCGCCCAATTTCCGAAGAAAAAACCGGCAATAACGCCAATCGCCAACCATTTAAACGCATGCATCAAACATGTCCGCAGTTCGTCCAAATGCTGGCTGAACGACATCGTAGAATCTTGAAATAAATCTTTATCTTTAGCGTTTTTGGATGACATGATTTTTGTGCAAAATTTCGCCCAGTGAAATGAATCTTTTACCTTTTATTAAGGATAACCGAAACAAAAACAGAATCAAGAGAAGAGCGGTTTCTTTTCAAACAAATTTTATAACTATTCAGTCGCTCCAACCCAATAAATCCACACTGGGTGCCTGAATATTATGTTTCCTGAATGTTAATCGCTCATACGTAACATGAGTTAATACATAAGGGCTGCCATGGTAAAGTCGTTCGGGTACGGATAATTATACAGTTGCCGTGCGGATGTATTTGGGTTAGGTTGGGCAACTGAGTAGTTACAAAATTTTTTGAGTTATTTTTTACTCGGACTATTTTTGATAAAAAACAGACAAGATAAATATTTCATTTTTCCTATTTTGAAATAACGGAAATTTTATATGGGAAAAATTTTTCTGTTTGTAACGTCTCTGCAACTTCACCGCAATCTGGTTGCCAAAATTGCCGAAAATAAATATAAAGACGATATTTGGTAGGATGTTGTTGAAAAACAAAAATTTCACGGTTGTTAAATTCTTCGGAAATTGATAAGTAATAATAGATAGAGCGAATTATATTTATTATTAACTTGAGGAGTTATGAATGAGTCGCTTGCGAAAAAAAGTTTTCTTTTTTTATTGTAAAACGTTACTGTTACTTGTTGGAGCATTTGTTGCCGGAATGGTCATTGCGAAAACGACCGCTTCTGTTTGGGATAAAAAAGAATTTTATCTGGAACAGCCGATTGACGTTGCTTTACAGGAAGTTTTTATTTTAAAACAAGACATATCTAAAGGAAAAGAATTGTCTCCCAGCGACTTTGTTGTGGTAAAACAACCGGAAAAAAATGTTCCTCAAGGAGCAATTTGTTTGTTTGAACAAATCTCCGGGCGAATTTTGAACCAGGCGATAAAAAAAGGGGCAATTCTTGTTGAAGGATATTTTGTTCCAATCTCTAACGAATCAGAAATTTCGGAATATATTCCGTTAGGGTATCAATCTGTACCGATTCATATTTCCAGGTCTGACATTGAAAATAATTCGGAGATTCAACATATTTTTCAAGGCGACAAAGTTGATATTATTGCAATTTCTCCAGCGAAAGATGGTGAAAACACACAAAATGAAAAAACGGTCTTTGAGAATATTTCGGTACTCAAAACAAATTGGGCAAATAAAGATATTTCATTACTCAGCGAGAAAGCGAGTCTGTCGCTTCTTTTGAGCAATGAGCAAAAACAAGATTTAATCAGACTAACCGACAACGACATTAAAATTCGTATTCGTATTTGTCCTATCTTAAAAAGCGTACACAATGAAATTGTTTCGTCTTTTGAGTCAGAGATTCCGCAACCTGTTGTTGCGTCGTCAGTAAATAGTGTTGCGACGGCTCCGCAATCAGCTTTTTCGCGATACGACGCTCGCGAGAGCGGAATTTCATTTTCTTTCAAGAAAAACGATGATGTTAAAAAAGCGTCTCCAAACTCTATTGATACGACGCGAACCATTCCGGAAAGTTTAAATAAACCCAAATCGCTTGATAACAAACCTGCAATGGACAATCAATCGCCATCACAGACACTCGCGTCGTCGGCTAAATATATTTCGTTTTATGATACAATAAATAATTCTTACGCTCCATCACAATGGCAGGTCGTAAATCCGAGACAACCAATTGTTTACGAAGGACAACAGGAGAAAACGCAATTGTCATCTTCCAATCCGTCATTAAAACCGCGCGGTGTGTATTACCAGCAAGGTCAGTATATTACTGTAGAATGATTTCTAAATAATTATACATTTTGCGGATTTTACGGAAAATGGCGTCAATAATAGCATGTAGTTGAATACACTTTGAGTAATGTTTTTTCATGTGCGTACAAGATCAATATGAGCCGCTTGACTTTGGAGAAAACAGACGCCTTGAAAGGTTTGATAAAATTATATTAGATCGTTATTGCCCGTCCGCAAATTTTCCGAAAACGTCTTCAATGTTTTGGCAACAAGCGGACGCTATTTTTATTATTGATCAAAAAACATCCTCAAATTTATCTGCCGAGCGCGGATTTTGGTTGCCAAAAACAGATTTTGGAAAAAAATTCCTTACGGATTCTGTAGAACATTTGGTAGAAACGGATTGGAAAATCACCACGTTAAATGGATTCTCGTTTGAATTGCGTAGTACGCCGTTTGGTCATATTGGATTATTTCCCGAACAAAGAGAAAACTGGAATACAATCCAAAATCTTTGCAGAAAAATTTCTCAATCATTTTTGCCGCAACAAGTTTCGCTCAAAGTTTTGAATCTGTTTGCTTATACCGGAGGAAGCACAATGGCTGCGGCGTTGGGGAATGCTGAAGTTACTCATGTTGACGCTGCAAAAAATATTGTCGTTTGGGCAATAAAAAACGCTGAAATCTCTCAAATACCGCAAAATTTCATACGATGGATTGTTGAAGACGCTCAAAAATTTGTACGCCGAGAATTAAAGCGAGAAAATAAATATCACGGCGTTATCCTTGATCCGCCGAGTTACGGTCATGGTACGCATGGAGAAATCTGGCGATTATCGAAATATCTGCCGGAATTATTGACGGATTGTTTTTCGTTGCTGGATTTTGAACGAGCTTGCTTTATTTTATTGACATGCCACACGCCGAATTTTTCCATTCAAAGATTACTTGAGTTGTTCAAAAGTATCGCTCAAAAATGTTGTACAACACAACGTTCCGCTCAAAAAATAACATTTACCGCAAACACAATGGTACTTCGTGCAAAATCCGGTCAGTCGCTCTCTTTAGGGGAATCCGTTTTGTTTGTGTACGATCCTGTTCCATAGAAACCCTGCTTGTGCCGATTATCTTTATTTTTTGCATTATTCCGGTGAGAGAAATCGCAAGGATCGTTTTTGGGATACATCGGAAAATGTTTCTCTTGGAGTTTTGGTCGCCGATAGTCGAGATGTACGAATACATCTTTTAGCGTTATTTTGAAATTGAGTTGAGAGTTTCCTATACTTTTTTACTTGTTTTTCTAAAATATTTACCATCACCTATTTATCATAAGTTAAATTCAAGTATGATTGTTTTCCGAATAAATTATTGTTTTAATAAAATTTTCAGAAGAATAATCATTGTCACTTGAACATATCGGGATTTATGTCCACAGAACAGCAGACTTATTCGACAGGCAATACAATTATTTTGGCAAATAATCCTCACTGGGAACATTCAGGAATGTTCGAGCGTCCCCATGCGTTACGATTTACATACTCTCTGCCTTACGGAGCGATCCTTCGTGAGAACGGCGTGCAGTTTGTCGTCATGAGCCGCTCTGCAACCTCCATGAAATTACTGCTTTACGATGACGTGAACGATTCTGATCCGTCGGAAATTATCGCGTTTGACCGTGAGGAAAATCGTTGGGGAGACGTTTGGAGTATTTTTGTGTCGGGAATCGGCGCGGGACAATTATACCATTATCAAGCCGACGGTCCTTTCAATCCGCAGGAAGGACAACGGTTCGACGGAAAAGCTCGCCTCATTGATCCTTACGCGAAAGCTCTTGCCGGAGATTTTCTGCCGCCGTCGATTGACGGCGTTTTGCGTCCGCCGAAATGCGTAGTGATTGACGATGATAATTTCAATTGGCACGACGACCGCCATATCAAGCGCGATCTTTCCGAAACAATCATTTATGAAATGCACGTTCACGGATTCACGCAGTCGAAAAACAGCGGCGTCAAACATCCTGGAACGTACCTCGGCGTTATTGAAAAGATTCCGTATTTGCAATCGCTCGGCGTGACGGCGGTGGAGCTGATGCCGATTCACGAGTTTCCGATTCTCGACACAAACGGGCAAAAGAAAGTCAACGCGAATTACTGGGGATACGACACGATGGCGTTTTTCTCGCCGCATCGCGGTTACGCAAGCGGCGGCGAGCCGGGAGCGCAAGTCCGCGAATTTAAGGAAATGGTGCGGGCGTTGCATCAGGCGGAAATCGAAGTCATTCTCGACGTCGTTTACAATCATACCTGCGAAGGAAACGAACACGGTCCGACGCTCAGTCTCAAGGGACTCGAAAATCGAGTGTATTACATGTTGGAACACGGCATGTATTACAAAAATTATTCCGGTTGCGGCAATACCGTCAACGGGAACCACCCCATTGTACGCGAGATGATTTTCAACAGCTTGCGGCATTGGGTTCATAATTATCATATTGACGGTTTTCGATTTGATCTTGCGTCCATTTTCAGCCGTGATCAATCAGGAAACATTATTCCTAACCCGCCGACAGTGGAAACGATTCAAGAAGACCCGCTTTTGGCGGACACGAAGATTATTGCCGAGGCATGGGACGCGGCGGGAGCGTATCAAGTCGGATCTTTCGGCAATCGGCGGTGGGCGGAGTGGAATGGGAAATACCGCGACGACATACGAAAATTCTGGCGGTGCGATCCGTACATGACCGGAGCGATGGCGACGCGGCTGTCCGGTTCAAGCGACTTGTACCAGCATAATAACCGGTCGCCGTTTTGCAGCATCAATTTGATTACCTCGCACGACGGATTTACGCTGAACGATTTGGTCAGTTACAACGGCAAGCATAACGAGGCAAACGGCGAAAATAACCGCGACGGAGACAACAATAATTATAGCTGCAATTACGGCGTAGAAGGTCCGACCTGGAAACGCGACGTGGAAGCCGCGCGAAATCGGCAGGTGAAAAACATGTTGGCAACGCTCTTATTAAGCCAAGGCGTTCCGATGCTCGTCGCCGGAGACGAATGCCGCAGAACGCAACGGGGCAATAACAACGCTTACTGTCAGAATAACATTCTTTCGTGGTTCGATTGGAAATTACCGCGAAAGCACGAAGATATTTTGCGGTTTTGCCATTCTTTGATTATGTTCCGGCGAAAAGAACCTGTGGTGCGTCAACGCCATTTTTTGACCGGACGCCCGCCGAAAGAGGGACGCCTTCCCGACGTCAGTTGGTATGGACCGTCCGGCGGGAACGTGAATTGGGGAAATGGATTGGAACGCAGCTTAATCTGTTTGCTTGCAGCGATGCAAAACGCGGAAGAAAACACGCCGTCGTTGCGGCATGTGTTGATGATGTGTCACGCCGGAACAGAACCGCAGGAATTTCGATTCCCCGACGCGGCGAAAAAATTCCGATGGCAGCTTTTTCTCGACACAGCCGCGTTATCGCCGAAAGACATTTATCCGAATCTCAATGGTCCGTCGGTCAACGTCAACAAACCGCTGACGCTGGAATCCCTCTCGATGCAAGTATTCCTCGCAGCTTGCGACGATCCTTCCGCACGCAGGAAAAAATAAAATCGGCGGAAGAACGTTCGGAAGAACGTTCGAAATGCCGGTCGCCGACTTTCCGGCTTACGTCCGCGTCGTAAAAAATCAATACGCAGCGGCTCTTTTATTGAAAACTTTACCCAAAGCTCTAGAACCGCCTAATCGCCCTCATGTTTCAAAGAGACAATTGGGACAGCCGGAACTTTTGGGGTAAATGAAATCATGAGGAAAGAAGGATCTATTTTCAGGAATTTTACTTTATTCCACAAGTCCTTTGTTTCCAATACTTTGGAGCGACTTTCGGGGAATTTCACCGTCCCCAAAATCCCTAAAACCCTAACAATTCCTTCTCCCAACGGAACTCTCGTTCTTGGGAACGGAACTTCCGTTCTTGTCTGCGGAACTTTCGTTCTTGGGAACGGAACCTTCGTTCTTGTCTGCGGAACTTCCGTTCTTGGGAACGGAACTTCCGTTCTTGTCTGCGGAACCTTCGTTCTTGGGAACGGAACTTCCGTTCTTGTCTGCGGAACTTTCGTTCTTGGGAACGGAACTTCCGTTCTTGTCTGCGGAACTTTCGTTCTTGGGAACGGAACTTTCGTTCTTGTCTGCGGAACTTTCGTTCTTGGGAACGGAACTTTCGTTCTTGTCTGCGGAACTTTCGTTCTTGGGAACGGAACTTTCGGTTGATTAAGTGACAAAAGGGGCTTTAGGGACTCTGGGGACGGTGTATTTTCTGAAAAGCACGGTAAATCGTCCGAAAAACATAGTAAATCGTCCGAAAAACACGGTGTATTTTCCGAAAAACATGGTAAATCGTCCGAAAAACACGGTAAATTTTCCGAAAAGCATGGTAAATCGTCCGAAAAATACGGTAAATCGTCTGAAAAACACGGTGTATTTTCCGAAAAGCACGGTAAATCGTCTGAAAAACACGGTAAATTTTCCGAAAAACATGGTAAATCATCCGAAAAATACGGTAAATCGTCTGAAAAACACGGTGTATTTTCCGAAAAGCACGGTAAATCGTCCAAAAAACATGGTCAATTTTCTGAAAAATCAAGAGCCGAAGATTTTTTGCCCCTACTCAAGAACCTTATTCTGTTCCCAAAGCCCCTCAAGTCTCTTTTGTCCCTTGAATCGCAAGAGCGTCTGTTGTTTGCGTCTGCTCTGGTTGTCTCTTGTGCGATTGGCAATTTTCGAGGAAATGTGGTATAGTAAAGTGGTTTTTCAATTTCTCCCGAAAGAATCAAAAGAGCAAAAACAATGGAATCGTTATTTCCCGAACCACAAAACCATCCGCAAAATCACTGGATTCAATCCGCTCTGCTCGGCGACCGGCTCGAACATTGGGGGATTTTGGCGCCGGAATGGAGCGTTGCTCAACGTTGTCGGCGGCGAACCGACGATTTTGCTCGCCGGACAGCGGATCAACGGCGGCGGCTTGGAATGCCGATTATTGCGGCTTTGCTCGGCGGAACCGGCACCGGAAAAAGCTCGCTCGTAAACGCTTTGCTTGGACAAAATGTCGTGTCAACCGGCGACATTCGTCCGACAACGAATCAACCGACGCTCCTTTGCCGCCCGAATCTTCAGCCGAAAGAATGGGGAATCAATACGTCGGCGATTTCGATTGTCTTTTGCGATTCTCCCGCGCTGGATCGGCTGGTTTTGCTTGATTGCCCTGATCCCGATACAACGGAAAACGCTGACGATGAAACGTCGAATCTGGCGAAATTGCGGAACGCCGTACCGTGTTGCGACGTGCTCCTTGTTACGGGAACGCAACAGAAGTACCGCGATCACGACGTTCTCGACGAATTGGCAAAAGCCGCGCCCGGAGCAAGACTTGTCTTTGTGCAAACTCACGCCGGAAACGACGATGACGTCCGTTCGGATTGGGCGGCGGTTTTGCAAAAACATTATGAGATCGGGGACATTTATTTTGTCGATTCGTTAGCCGCATTGGAACAACAACATCAAGGCGAATCTCCGACCGGAGACTTTGCGGAGCTGTATTCGCTTTTGACAAAAGAACTGTCGGAAGAAACGGCGATCCGTATTCGTGAGGCAAACTATGTTGACCGCGCCGAAATGGTCATAGAGCAATGCCGTGAAGATTTGCGTCAGCACTGGGCGTCTATCGAAAAGCTTCAAGCGGAAATCCAATCGGAGCGTCAGAAACTTGGAGAGAAGTTGTCGGAAAAGATGCAGTCGGAATTGCGTCAGGATCGGCGGCTCTGGGAGTCGCAACTGATTAACGAGGTTTCGTCGCGATGGTGGTTCAGTCCATTTTCGATGGTGTTGCGGTTGTATCTTTTGTTATGCGACGCCGCAGGTTTTCTGGCGTCGTTCCGTAATCGCTCCATTATGGGACTGGCGATGGGAAAAGCTGCGGAGATTGTTACCGGTACGGGATTCGGCAGTCGGCATGCTTCTCATAAAGAAGACAATACGCCGCTCGAACCGGTTTCGCCGCAAACGCAGCCGGTTTACTATGACGGAACGTCTCACGCCGGACCGCTCGACCATATTAATGGTTTGGTTTGCTGGGATATGATTGAACTTCAAAAGCCGGCGTTGAGTCTGCCCGGCTATCTCAGTCAGGCGGGCTTGCCGGAGGAACTGTGCACAAAAGAAACGATTGTTCGCGATGCGAATAATGCGGGACGCTATTTTATTGCCGGTTTATCGGGCAAGGTGCATGACGTGTGCGGGAAGCTCGCGAAACGGTATGTGACGGTTTGGCTGCGTCTTATTTTTGAAGCGGTTTTGAGCGTGTTTATTATCGCTGTTTTTTACGGTCCGGCAAAAGCGTTTTTCTATGAAACGTGGTTTAAGCCGTCGCCGAATTACCAGGGAACCGAGTATTATCTGACCGCGCTGTTTCTTGGCGTAGTAATCAGTATTATTTTATTGACGGTCTTTTTGCATCTTGTGCGCCGCGGATTGGAAGAGCAAATCCGTGAAACAGTGGACAGTTTAATCCGCGAATTTGTATTGGATTCGCTTTTTACTGACGTGCGCCGCGAAGCCCGGTCGCTTGAAAAATTCCGCGCGGAACTAGATGATATTTCGTCACAAACCCGCCTCCTCCGAGAAACCGCCGATCAACTCGACCAGCGGCTTGGAAAACGGAAAATTACGAGAGATAAGTAAACTCTCGATCAGTTTATAATTTTCCTTCCGCGATAAGCTGTTCGATTTCCGCCGCTTTACTCAAATCGTTGACGTCAAAATCATTATCGGAGGAAGATTTTTGCGAATCGACATACGCCAGCAACGCTTGATCTTGTGTGTTCGCCGATGCAGACAACGGCGTATCTAACGCTTCTATCGGTTCGTCAAAAACCGACTCTGCCGCCATTGGTGCGGAAAACGAAGTCATCGCCATTGACAACGCCGCTTGCTGCACCGCCGGAATGGACGTAGAAACAAAATAATTTTTAGCGGCATCCGTATAAGTAATATAATTGGAAGACGGATTATTGATTGCATCTGTTCGGGATTTGTTATAATTTTTCAGAAAATCTAAAAAATCATTAACATTGACGATACTATCAAAATTGTAATCAAATAATTTCGTGTTGACTGAAGCGGTTGTATCTGTTGTCGATTTATTATATGTTTTAAGAAACGTTAAGAAATCATTGACATTGATCACTCCATCATCATTAGAATCAAACATCACCGGATATAACGGCGTTACATTTGGCGATGTTCCTGCCGTCGGTTTGCCGGATTGTGCCGTTGTGAGTTTTAACGAAGAAGTATTGACGTCAACAGAAAAGCCATTGGAAATGGGCTGAATCGCGACGCCTTTGTCATTCAATGGAACAGCAACGCCTTTTCCGCTTCCTGACGCCGGCATAAAAGCAACTCGCGCCAATAGAACGTTCGTATTATCGCCTTGCGCTCCTGATACCGAATTGGAAATTTTCCCGGAAAGAACAATTTTTCCGACGGATTGCGTTTGCGTGAAATTTTGAGAAAATGCGGAAGATGCCGTTACGCTGCGCACGTCAAACACATCGGCGTTAAAATTCAACGCGACATTGTATTCGGAAATTCCCGCAGAAGAATCGGAGTTCGCCCATATTTCGACATAAAAATTTGACCATTCGTCAATAAAGGTCAATCGGTTTGACAACGTGCTTAAATTCGCGGTTTCGATATTAACGATATTTGAATTATAATCGCGTATAACAAGCGTTACCGTGCCGACTTGCGCACCGGCTTTATTCGTATTGATGTATTTAACAACCGTATTACCGCCGACAATCACAACGTCCGGGGTTCCATTATTATCAACCGTTGCCACATGATAATACAATGAACCGGAAGTCGTAATCCCTTTGAATTCGCCAATATTTTGAAAATTTGTATTGGACAAAAACGCGGCTCCCGGATTAGCGGGATTATTTTCCAAAACGCGGAATTGACGTACTCTGTTCGTTCCATCGCCTGAATCAAGACTTCCTATCAAAACATCATTATAACCATCCGAATTGAAATCCGCGATTGCTAGATTAAAACAAGTCCCTTCCGATAACGCTGTACCGGAATAACTTATTTTCCGTGCTTGACCGACATTGAAGATACCGTCCGTCGATTGCGGAATGATAATGATTTCATTGTTGCCGGAGTTCAAAATGACAATATCTTGTTGAGCATCATTGGTAACGTCGCCAACCGCCACGCCTGTCAATTTCATTCCCGTCGAATTTGGAATATTGACATTCCCGCTTCCCATTGCCGGAGATGCTGCAAATCCGCCTTGCCGATCATTTTTCAAAACCACATAAGCAGGGGAATCGTTATGAATAGCGACGATATCTAAATAACCATCGCTATCCAATTGCCCGATTGCGAAAGCGTCATAACTTCCCGTCGGCAATGTCGAAACGATGATGTTACTAGAAACAAGACCATTTTGCTGCGCAAGGAATGTTTGCAAATTCGGGCTTCTGCCATTACTATCCGATCCGCCAACAACAACAAGATCGTCCCCGAATGTGTTATCAAAATTGGCAACCAGTAATTTTTTGCCGTATGTTACGTTCAAAACGGTTGGAGTTTGATTGAATGAGACGCTGTTAGATCCGGTATTATTGGAAAAGACAAAAACTTCGTTCTTTTTATCGGACAAGACGGCAATATCGACTTTTCCATCGTTGTTGAAATCCCCAAAACCGACGTCTTGGGGAGTGATTCCCTTTTCTACGAAATTCACCACAATCGAAGGTGATTTTGCCGTATCTCCCGGAATCAACATAGCAAATTTCTTTCCGACAGCCAGAACATCATTTTCACCGTCGCCGTCAAAATCGGCAACATACGAAGTAAAAAATTCCGCATTGGGAATAATCACTTCTCCAGTTTCGGAAAAACCGTTTCCTGTTCCTAGTAGCGTTTGATAGAGTTCGCCGTCGGAAACGAAAATATCTATCTTGCCGTCGTTATTAAAATCGCCTGTTGTGATATATGCCGGATAGATTTTGGTTTGATAATAAGCGGTCACGGATGATGTAGAAGAACTGACATTCGTCACACCGATATAATATGAGTTTCCTTCTTGATGTTGCGTGATGATTTCCAATTTATCGTCCGTATCGGTCTGCTTCAAAAAAACATTGGAATTTAAAATCGGCTTGGTAAAAGCCGACGTTGTTCCTAAAAGCGTTGGCGTCGTTCCGTTCACCGTATAGAATGCCAATCGCGTATTATCGGAAGGTGAAAGAGTGATTAACTCCGGTTTGGAATCTCCCGTCACGTCGCCGTAAGCATAAGGGGTATTGATTGAGGACGTGTTAATAACGACAGGAGTGTTGAATGCTCCTGTTCCATTTCCTTTCAAAACAAGGTACATGTATCCTGTCGTATATACGTTGTTACCTCCATTGAGGACTGTATAAGTGACTTGACATGCCAGATCATTGTTTCCATCGGCGTCGAAGTCGAACAATTCCACGTTATCCACCTCAAACAGAGAGAGTCCGCCTGTTGGAATTGCTGATGGAAGAAACTGTAAAAGATTATAACTACTTTGAGTCAGCGTAGAAAAAGAAAACCCGCCCAGCTTGTTTCCAAGAAAAGTTTCAATATAGAGTTGAGAGTCTCTTTCGTAAACAGTAACTAAATCCGCTCTATCTGTGTTCGCGTTGTTGTTCAAGTGACCAACAACCGAGTTTTGCAATCCTAATACGCTATTTCCAGAGGAAGGGAAAACAATATATCTGTCTTCATAGGAAAACGCATTTGTTGTGCTTCCATTGTTCAAATAAATGTATGCTTTTCCTCCAGATTTATCAATGGTCATAATGTCGGCTTTGCCGTCGTTATTGAAATCTGCCGACAGAACCGATTGAATAGAACCGGAAAAAGCGGGCTGCACAGGATCGGTTAAAACCGGCTGGTAATTATAAGTATTACCGTCGTCCGTTGCAAGCGATTCAAATGCAACGTTCAATAAATGCCGCTCTTCCAACGATTCGACCATCAAAGATTTTCGCATCGCTCTCTTATATCCCGCGGACGTCTTTGTTTTTTTACCGAAAAAGAATTGAAAAAAAGAATCACGCCACATAATTGAAGTCCTCAAAGAAAAATTTTACCGTTTATTTTTGCTGATTTTAATTTTTTTTGACAGGATTAGCAAGAAGGATTGTAAAAACTATTGTCCATTTTGTAATCCTGTCGAAACGTTTTTATCACACATTCCAATCTGCGTCAAATTCATTATCCAGATCGAACAATGCCAATTCCGATTCGTCAGCGTCCAATGGCTGATAAATCGTATTCAAATCGTCATCGGTCAACGCAAAGAACGAATCAACGCTTGCGCCGAACAGTTGTTCCGCAGAAAACGCGGTACGGTTTTCACGCGGTTTTTCGAGTTCGAGCTGATTGATTCGCGTTGCCACCGCAAGTCCCATTGCGTGAAGCTGCGCGGCGGTGTTGGCGTCAATACGCTCTCCGACCGGTTGCGAAATCATTGCGGCAAGGTTTAGCGAAGTCAGTAAACTGCCGTTGTAAAGTTCGGCAACGCCGGTTTGTTCCGTTGATAACGAAGCTGCGTTTTCCTGCAAAATATTTTGTTCCGATGCTTCCTGCATCAACGGCGCGGAATCATTGCTGAAGCCGAGTTGCGGATTCGCCTTTGCCGCCGCGTAAGCGTCGGAAATAATTTCCGTGTCGAATTGCGAAATGAATTTACGAACGCCGGTTGCCAACGTTGCGTACATCACGTCGTCGGGATCGGAAGCGTGCAGTTCCGAACCGTCAAGCTGACTGATATAGTCGCCGACCACTTCATTGAAAGCGTCGTAACTGGTGTTGAATCCGTAAACGTGTCCCAATTCGTGGAGCAACGTTGTGTATAAATCGTAACGACCATTGGCAACCGGTTCCGCAATTTGCGAATACCAACCCAGTCCCGCGCCGTCGTCGTCGAGAACAATAATTCCCTTGCTCGGACGACCTTCCGCGTCAATTTCCGTAATTGTCGCGTTTGCCAACTCTTTCCCGTCGCCGATCTTGCTCAAATCTTGAACGACTATCTGAACGTCAATCGGTTGTTCCAATCCCAGCGCATTCTGCCACGCCTTATTCGCTGCGTCAATAATCTTATTGACCGTCGCCGCATTGTCTGTGTCTAATGTCTTTCCAACATAACGTTGTGTGAACGATTCAGGAAAAGTAATATTAACGTTATCGCCGCGTTTATAACTTCCGTAATTTCCAAGCAACGCCAAAAAATCATTCACATTGACGTTTCCATCTTTGTTATAATCATACGCGGAAAAAACGACGGTATTTTGCAACGGTTGGTAAGCGGTAAGGAATTTCAGGAAATCATTCACGTTGATACAGCCGTCGTCATTCGCGTCGTAAGGAACCGCCCATAATTCAGTTTGCGGTAATCGTCCGACATGCGAAAAACGCTTATTTTTCAATGTCGTAACATTGACGTTCTCTACCGTTAATCCGAGATCGTGAGCCGACGACGCTTCGCTAAACGGAACGTTGTCGCTTCCAATGGATTCAAATTTAACTCGACCTAAAAGGATATATCCATTGCTGGAAACAAGTTTTGTCGCGCCGCCACCGATTCCAGTGATTTTGCCCGCCGCGTCGTCAATAACCGGATTGGCACTTCCGCGAAACGCCGGACTCAATTCCACTTCCGTGGCGGTAAAATATTGAGAATTGTAGTTCAAGTCAACGCTGCCGTTGATAAAATATTCTGTTTCAGACGCTTTGACCCAAAGTTCAACCCAATATTCCTGCCATTCATGAATCCAGTCCGCGTTTTGCGGAATATCAGCGACCGTACCATCGTCGGCTAACGCAGTCGTTTCTGTAACAACACGCGGATAAACAGTTCCGGCTGTTACAGTTTCAGACGCTAATTCAGCCAACAACGGAGTGCCGGAAGAAGAACTATCGTTTTGTGTAACGTTTCCAATGATCGTTGCTACTTGTGAATCATCAATTCCTATTCCACCTGGATTACGGGCAAGTACAAGATTCGTTTGAGTCGAAACTTTAGAATCAGCATCTTTTAGCACTTCATAAGGTACGTTATTTGATGCTGCTTTGGCTGTTACAAGGAATCTTACAACACATGCGCCGTCAGTTCCCAACACTCTCGTAAAAGTATTTGACGTCATTAAATCAATACTAATATATCCTTTATCATAAGTATTTACAGAAGAGTCGTCAAAACCAGAAACAATATAATACGTACCATCATAATCCACTAAATCGGTATCAATTCCAAGTTTAATAATAATGGCTACTAAACCTTCCGACAAAGTTTGTGAATTTAGCGTAGCGGTATCCTTAACCCATACTTCCAAATAATACTGTTCGCCAACTTCAACCGTAAAATTCTCATCAATTGTAGGTTGGGATGCAGTTGCGCTAAAATAATCGGGCAGAGTCACATCATCTACTTTTCGCGGAATAACCGTAATCGAAGCGGTAGTTTGCGGGATTGCCACCGCAGAGAATGTTTGTTCGCCAACAACATTACCGCCAGTGTCTTTTGCAGTTATGGTAACCTGAACAGGATTTCGTACTCCGTCGGTACTATAATAATCTGTGAAATAAATAATCAAATTATTTCCCTCTTTCCGAATTTCCAGCATTTCCGAAGCTTCGGTGGAATATTCAAACATGAGATTGTCGCCGTCAAAATAATCATTCAAAGGAATCGTTATCGTCGTTCTCATTTGTTCCGCATAATCAGGAATCTCCGGCGGTTCGCCTTTCACGGTAACAGTAACAGTCGCAATGTTTTCACCGCTACTGGTTGTAACGCGATAGACGATCGTAACATTTTCCGAATCTCCTTTAGCGAGAGAATCAAATGCGTCGTCTGTGTAAAAGGCTAATTTACCATTTTCGATTGCGACATGTCCTTTTGTCGGCTGAGTAACAATGTTAGCCAGCGTCAAAGATAAATTATCTACCGGATCGTCGTTGGCAAGAACGTCAATCGTCACTTTTTCGGTTTTATTGGATACTTGAGCTGTATCAGCATTCGCAATCGGTGCGTCGTTCAAACCGTTGACGGTGATTATTACGGTGTTGTTTGCGGTCGCTGTGCCGTCCGTGATGGTATAGGTGAATTGTACTTGACTGGATTGTCCTTGCGGAAGAGATCTGAAACCTGCGCCGGGCGTAAAGAGAATTTGTCCGTTGGAAATCGTTGCTGTTCCTAAATCGCTTGTAACGGACGCTCCTGTAACGGCAGTAACTGTTCCTACCGAGCTAATGCTTAATGTATCGTGGTCGGAATCGGGATCGGTTGCCTGTGTAAGGACGTCAATTGTCTTTGCCGTATTCTGATCAGTAGTCTCTGTTATTAGAGAACCGGCATTAGGGGCATCGTTTGCACCGGTAATATTGATTGTAATCGTTCCTGTGGATTCTGCGCCGGTTTCATCGTCGATGACTTTATACGTTAATGCCAGTTTTCCAGTTTTTCCTTCCGGTAGGAAATCAAATTTCCCGTTGGGATTGAATGAAACCGTACCGTCTGCCGCGATGGATACTGAATAATCGGTCGGCAAATCAGTCGTGCGATCCACTCCGTCAATTTGGAAAGTCGGAGTTCCTACAAACGCAGTATCAAACGTATAAGTTCCGTCATTCACAATGCCGGTAATTTTACCGCTCACGGCTACGGTTGCGTCTTCATTGACTGTCAATTCAAACGGAGGAGTTGTTGGTCCTTGTTTTTCAGAAACATTGATCGTGATTGTTACCGTTTCAGATGTTGTATTGTCAGAAATTTCTACATCAAGAATATATTGCCCTGATGGCGGAAGATCGCTTTGAGGTACGGTAATCACGCCAGTATTCGGGTTAATTGCAAAAGTCGGTTGATCGGTCAAATCCGTGGTAATCTCGTAATGATATGCTCCGTCCGCTCCATCGGGATCATTTATCAGACTGCTAACAAGATCACTGACATTGCCTACCGTAATCATCGAATTTTGGGAATTAGAATAAATATTGATAGGAGTAATCGTTCCGTTGATGGTAAACGGTGTTTCAAGACCGTTGATGGTTACTGTGATTGTTCCGGTAACAGTACCGGCTTTTTCGTCTTGAACGGTAAAACTGAAAGTATCCGTTCCCTGTGCATTTGCTTTAAGATTTAAGAAAGCGTCGCCGGGGTTGTAAATGATTTTATTGTTTGTAGTATCATACGTTACTGTCGCTCCGCTCTCTAATTGAACAACGCCGCCTTGAGGAATGACGATAAATAAATTATCGTTATCGCCGTCCGGGTCATTTGCTTCGGCAAGAATATCAGTAAACGAAATTTCTACGGTTGCATTTTCATTGACCGAAACCGAAGCCGGATAAGTACCAAGTGTCGGCAAACTATTTACACCTTTCACCGTAATTGTTGCCGTCGCGGTACCAGTCAAACCGTTACTACTTTTTACCGTGTAGGTGAACGTCACATTTTCCGTATCATCCTGTCCAAGCGTTGCATATGCATTGAGATTCGGTCGGAAGACGAGATTATCTCCGACGCGTTCAAGTGTTCCTTTGGTAGAATCAGATAATGCAAACGAATCAAACGACAATGTAACGCCATTATCAACCGCCAAGTCATTGGCAAGCAAATCGGCAATAGAAATTCCAAGCCCTTCTGTGTTGTCCGCCAATACTTCATCAGTAATCGTATCATTCATGCCAATCGGGGCGTCGTCTATTCCTGTGACTGTCACCGTCACAGGAACCGTAACGGAAGCGCCGCCGTCGCTTACGACATATTCAAAGGTAACGGCAATTGATTCATTTTCTTTCAGGTATTTGAAATCGCTTTTAGGATCAAAGATAATATTGCCGTTTTCAACTCGGACTTCACCTTTAACGTCACCATTGCTATTGATTGGCTGCGTAACACTGTTACTCACTAACGCTAAATCTTCTTGATTATCGGGGTCGGTAATGTTGGCCAGCGGATCGAAAGGAGAAATCGGATTATCCTGATCGGTGGTTTTGGCGAGGGCAGCCGGATCAGCAATCGGCGCGTCATTTTCCGGTGTTATGTTAATTGTAATGGTTCCCGTTCCCGTCGCTCCGAAAACATCTCTGACCGCGTAAATAAACGAGTCTTGAAAGACGCCGTCGCTGGGATGTTTCTCTTTAAATTTATCGCCCTGCGCATAAACAAACGAACCGTCCGCATTGATTGTTACGGTAACACCGAGACTAGAGGTAACAGTTCCTGCAACGATTTCAACGGCATCGCCAGGGTCGGTATCATTTTTCCCCAGCGTTCCGGCAGATTGGCTCGCAGACGCTTTTTCTGTTGTATTAAAGCTCTGGTTTGATCCGGTCGGAGAGTGATTAATAAACACTCGATAGTTCAACGTTCTATCGGTATCGCCACTATCATTGCTTGCGTGAATAGTCAGCGTGTAATTTCCTTCTATGATACTTCCATCATCGGCTATCGGACTTCCTTCCAATCCTTTCAGAAAATCATTATCTAATACGAACGCTCCATCAGCGTCCAGCGTCACGTCTTTCCAATGAGTTCCATCGAAACTTGCTTTGATCGACTGAACTTTATCCGCATTGTCCACTTTTCCTCTGACAGCCGGATCGGTCGTAATGTTGTCTGAGGCAGATGCGCCTGTATCGTTTACCAGTTCTAAACTATCAAATTTCGGAACGGTAGAAATTTCAATCGCTACCCGTCCGGCGGAGGAATTGACAATTGCCGCTGCTTGTTCCGCTTGAGAAATGAAACCGTTTCGGTCAAAATCATTTTCTTGCACCACTTTAATGTCGATTGATTTATAACCCAATTTTTCCAGCAATTGAAGTGAGTACGCATTCGATTGTCCCAATGTAAATCCGTAAAGCGTACTTGTCAGTTGTGCTTCTCTGTCTTCAACGGTTTGGTTGTGATTGAGATCGCCGGGCAAAAACACATCGCACTGAAATGCCCCGAAACTGCCGTTGTCGCCGCTTACCCGAATTGTGTAATCGCCGGGCGCAAGCTGCGCAATAACTAAGCTTGATGTTTTCCCATCGAAATTGTAGTTGCTGTTGATATATTTGATCTCGCTGCTTGGTAATTGCGTACCGTCGTCTTTGAAAATAGACACGGAAGCTGGGTCAAATTGCGAACCGGATACTGCGTCAATCTGGATACCGAGTACTGCCGGAGCGTTTTTTTCGGAACTTACGTGCATTTCCAAATCCGTATAAGCGCCCGTTTGTGGAAGACTTCCTGTGATAGGTTGCTCCAGCAAGCTAGATACCGAAAGAAGATGCCTGTCTTCGAGAACTTCGAGTTGAGGCAGAAAACGCATTGCGGAAGAATGCGATTTGTTGTTTTTTTGTGTTTTACCGAAATTAAACATTTTTTTCATCATACCCATGAGAATCACTTTCCTGAAAAAGAGCCGCACGATCCAGATTGTATAAGGGCTATTGTTTTATTTTTGTTGGATTAAATGCCGACGAGCCGAATTTTCGTTTTCTTTCTGATGAGAAAATTTTAAAATTCGGGAATTACCGAAAATTTGAAATAAGCGGATAATTTTGATATTAATCACGAAATGAAAGGAGGTCAATATTATTGTTTGTAAAAACGAAGAGTTTTAGTAAATTTATCGTAATTAAGCTAACTAAAAAGATAAAATTGATAAGATATTTTAGGCGATTTTTGTTAAATTAATCTTGTGTCAAAATACAAACGTTGCCTGATTCATGTTGAAAAAAATCAGCATCATTTTAGTTTTGGTTGTAAAAAGGACATTTTAGTTCCCGCAAATTTTTCTAAAAAAACAAATTTTCCTAAAGATATGATTTTTTATGAATAAATTTGTTTTTGAAACTGTGGCAATTAGAAAAATTGCGATGATTTGATTTGAAAAACGGAGAAAATTTATAGCTAAATTATAATTTTAAATTACGGTATTTTTTCAACCATTAGCAAAAAGCATGCCAGTTTTTATTTTAATTAAGAATTTTGTAACTATTCAGCCGCTCAAACCAAATAAATCCGCACTTGGCAATTGAATAGTTACCGTCGGTTTTACTGAAAAATATATTATTGCCGCCCTTATTTATGAAATTCCATTAGTAGCCCGAATTGTACCAATATGCGACCTTAATTCCCTTATTTTTCGTTTAATTTTTTTGATAAAAACCCGTGAGCGAAAAAATAAGGGCATCATTTGGGGGCTTTGTCGGCTGCTAAGGAGAAATTTGATAAATAAGGGTTAGGGCTGCAATAATAAAGCATTTCGGATAATTATGCAGTTGTCCGGTACGGGTTTATGTGGTTTGAGCGACTGAATAGTTACGAAAAAAGGGTATTGGATTGATGTCATAAGAAAAGCGAGTGGACAAAACATTCCTTCCCAAAATGTGAAATAAGCGGAGGGAAAATATATATCATATTGACATAACACAAGAATTATTATATACTTACAATACAAGAGCAATGGGTGTTCCTTGTATATATACTTGTAGAACAGACCGCATGGAATTTGTGAAAAAATTTTTACCATAGTATCTTTTGAAAAATTTCCGACAACACTACGAGGAAAACATGGGGATTCTCTCCGACTTGAAAGTCCTTTATCACATGGCATTGCGTCCGGTGCGCGGAAAAGACCACGCATCAAGAATGGAAAATTTTTACGGCGGTCAGGCGGAAGATTATGATAAATTCCGTAAACGATTATTGAAAGGACGCGAAGAGTTATGGCAGCATCTTGGCGTTCAGGACAACGAAGTTTGGCTTGACATGGGCGGCGGAACCGGCGCAAACCTTGAGGCGTTTGGCGAAGACATCCGGCGGCTAAAAAAAGTTTATGTGGTCGATCTTGCCGGTTCGCTGTTGAAAATGGCGGAACAGCGGGCGCAATCGCGCAATTGGCAAAACGTGACGGTTGCGGAAGCCGATGCAACAAAATTTATACCGGAAGAACAACAAGCCGACGTAATCACGTTTTCTTATTCGCTGACGATGATTCCCGATTGGTTTGCGGCAATACAACACGCTTATCAACTTCTCAAGCCGGGCGGACGAATCGGCGTGGTAGATTTTTACGTTTCGCGAAAACACCCCGACACGGTATTCCAAAAACACGGCTGGGCAACACGCTCATTTTGGCCCGTTTGGTTCGCGTCGGACAATGTTTTTCCATCGCCAGACCATGTCCCGTTTTTACACCGCCTCTTTGAGCCAGTTTACTTTGAAGAATGTAAAACCCGTATCCCTTGGTTTCCTATCCCGCTTTTCAAAATGCCGTACTACATTTTTATTGGACGAAAAAACTGATGATTTCGTTTTTGGGGGACAATATTTGAAACCGCAATAGAAAACGATAGCATCAGTTGCCGTGCGGATTTATTTGGGTTGAGCAACGGAATAGTTAATGACTCGCTGTCACTTATGTTTTGTTTTTATCTTCCTTTATTGTTTTCACATAAATCACCCAAAACGAGACGGTCGTCGCTTTTCATCATTCATTGGCCTGAACATTGAAATATATCTGTACCAAAGCGGTTGGACCGACAATATTTTCGTGAGAACCTTCAGGACGCTGTAAAAGCGAAAGAAAAACGTCTGATATTTGATAATTCAACACGTTATCGCGGTCTTGATACAAGCGCGAAAGAATCGGCATAAAATCTTGCGGCGTTGCTTGAAATTCATAAACCGTCACTTTGTCATCATCGTGTTGACGAATTTTGTATGAAAAACCAGCGTCGGCAAGAAGCTTCGGAACATATTGCTTCTCATAAGCGTCCTCTGTCAATCGACATGAAACGTTAACGACAGCCAATTGAGTAGACTTATCGGTTATTATAACCATCTGCGAATGGTTTTGCAAATCGGGAACATTGCTGCTTGCCGATAATGGCGGCGGCGAAAAATACGGCTCTATTGTTGGCGTTTCCTGTTTTTCTTCATTTGTATTGACTTGCGGCGGATTGACGGCAATGTTGCTTGGTTTTGTTTGATGACCGGTTTGCCAAATTGTAATGCAACAAAATACACAAGCTGCAATCGCAAGAGCCGAAACAATCCAATTCACTGGATTTCTTTTGAGAGGTTGCAGCTGTTCGGAAACCGTTTCTTCTTCGTTATACGACAAGCGTTTTTTAGCCGGCTCGATTGTGGAACCGGTAAGTGTTGCGTCAATCCGTGCAAAAAGCCGTTCCTGAAAATCGTATTTAACGTTCCGACGAGGAATGTGTTGCAGCTCTTTGCGTATCGACGTCAATTCGTCGTACATTTTTTTTGCCATTGTGTTATAACGAAGCAAACGCTCCACTTCCGCCATTCGCTCAGGCGGAAGCTCGTCGTCAATATAACAGCCAATGAGTTGTTCCAGTTGAAAGGAGTTCATATTGATACCCGATATCCATGTTGATTGCAAAAACAATCAAACTAAAACTATCAACATTTTAGCGTGTTTTATACACCAAAAAGGTGATTTTGAAATGATCAAAAAGATTGTCCAATAATAGCAAATTGATTCCTTAATATATTCATACGCTATAATAGTTATTTGATTTGCCGCATGAAACGCTCTTTCAACATTGATCTTGCGCGATGCAATCGGCTTCGTACCGTGCCGATCGGTACTTCAGTGATTTCCGCAATTTCTTCATAGGAAAATTCTTCCAATTCACGCAATATGATAACTATCCGAAACTCACTATCTAATTCATTCAGTGAATCTTGGACAAATTTGACATTTTCTTTAGAAATCAAATGTTCTTCAGGCCGTTTGGAACGGTCTTCCAAATTTTCGGTCAATTCTTGTTTCATATCGCCGTTCCAACCGCGTATTCGGTGACTTCGGCGTATTCCCATAGCAACATTAAACGCAATTCTGTACAACCACGTATAAAACTTACTAGTCTGCCGAAATGTGTTCAATCGAAGATACGCCTGTAAAAATGCCTCTTGTGCAACATCATACGCATCTTCTGCACTGCCAACAACTTGTATCATCGTGTTATACAGCCGTACCTGATATTTTGTCACCAATTCACCAAATGCGTCACGGTTTCCTTCCAACGTTTGTTCAATGAGTTGTTCGTCATTCACTTCATAACCTGTTCCATTGTGGTGTTTGATGTTAATTGTTAAAATCAGTTCCCTATTTTTTACAGGGAATTTACTTTTTTCTCTAAAAAATGCTTAAAAGATGATAGGTGTTGTATTTTTCAGAAATGTTTCCACATCAAAATATATATTTTTTTACACTTGTGAAAACTGCTTTTTAAAAATCGCAACATACTATTATAAAAAACAGATGCGAAAGAACAAGGAGTAGAGTAAGTTTTTCTGACAAATCTGTCTAAAGAGGCGTACTGCTTGTGCAGGTATTTCTTTATTTTCAGGTATTTCTTTATTTTCAGGTATTTCTTTATTTTGTTGATGTTTGTGTTTTATGGTGGAGTTTTCGGTGTTCTTGTAAGTGTGGGTATTTGTTATCTCTTGTTTGTCGTGGTTCGTTTGGGCGTGTTTGGGGGCTTTGTCGGCTACTATATGGAAATAAGAGTTGCAATAATAAAGTATTTCGGGTACACGGATCATTATGCAGTTGCTCGGTACGGATTTATGTGGCTTGAGTAACTAATACCATAGTTTTCTATTGCGTTTTCAAATATTGTTCCCCAAAAAACGAAATAATCAAAAAAATTTCCTTTACGTCCCACTCTCTTGCCTAAAGTTTATTCGTATATTGGCGACAAAAAACTCTGTTATCGAATATGGCTAATCAATCGACACAATTCATTCTTGTTTATTGTTTTGTTAATAATGTTTTTAAAATATTTTCTTTTTTTGAAAAGTGATAACAAAACCCTTGCCAAAAATATCAAGGGTTGTATACTAAAAAAAGTAAATCTAATTTTGTCTTATAACTTTTTCAATATTTTTGAGGTTTTTATCCGAGCAAAAGCTGATTGATAAATGTCCGGACACTCGCCGGATTATAACAATTTGTTCCGCAAGTTATCGTTTCTTTACCTTTTTTAGGTAAATATTTTCCATGGGCTACCGGCATTTGTCGGATGGAAAAATATATTATGTGTTTCCTATCATTGCGCCCCCAGTACGGGGCGTCATGGGAAACACTTGCGGGTTAATTTTTCGTGCAACCAGTAGCTATGCTGTTGGTTCGTATTGTTGCGTAAAACAAAAATTGAAATAACGTAACGCCATATTAGCCCTATGGGAAAAGCCCGCTCTAGAAACGACGTGGCGTCCCATTTTTCTTTGCATCAATTTCATTCTGCAAACTAAAACGCGAACGTTACATCTTTGCGGTATCGATCATAAGCCGCAACAATTCCTGATGTATAAATTATGAAATTCGCAACACAACTCTTTTGTTTTTTTGTCCTCCTTATTTCGTTTTTATTTTTGCCGGGATGTTCCTGTCAAAAGAAAACGGCAAATCAACCGTCCGTTATGCCGATCATGGCAAAGCCGGAAAAGACGGAATACGAATCAAAAGAACAAGCGGAAAATTCTCAAAATAACGAGTCCGCAGAAAAAGAATCAGAACAATCCGAGCCGCAAAACTCCGATTCCGAATCAGCAAAAAACGGCAATGATGAAACGGTTTTCAACAAAAAATCTCACGAATCTTTTGTCAAACAAGAAACGCAATTAAAACAAGCGGAGCAGTTGTTTGATAACGGCAAGTTGGAAAAAGCATACGTTCAAGCGTTTCAGGTCTGGACGGAATGCAATCAAAATAAAACGCCGAATGAAACCAAGCAGAAAATTCAACAAGACGCGGAAAATCTTTTGAAACGTATTTCCGAAAAACAAGCCGGTGGTCAAATAAAATTTGGAGACGATTCTAAAACGTTAGTCATAACGGTCGAGTAAAGTAAGCTAAAAGTTAAAAACGAAAAAATAAAAATTAGTAAAAGGTTAGACGATGTTTTACATTCGTGATACGCAGGGAAACAAACAAGGTCCATTGAGTGCGGCGGAAATCAAGCAAATGGCAATAAGCGGAGCCGTCATGCCGGATACGATTATTATCAGCGAAAACGGGCGTGAATTTCCCGCATCGAAAATTCCGGGACTTTTCACCCAACAGTCGCCTGTCAGCGTTCCCGAACCATCGCTGGTACATGATTCAAGCAAGAATAGCGATTCCAGCGATGATGAACATCCGCCGGAATCTGCCGCTACGGTTGCCGTACCGGTTTCCAATGTTGCGATTCCTCAAGCGGGAAATCAAGGAACATTGGAACAACAAATCGCATTGTTATTGGCGACGATAAAAAACGCTATGCTTTTGATGAAAATTGCGCTGGGTTTCTTGGGAGCGATTATCATTTTTCAAATCATCGGCGTTTTTGTCCAAACAGGGCAAATCGGATTTTTAAAACAAATGAACGCTCAGCAAAATACGAATTTGGAAATAACCAATTCCCAACTTAACAATATTGATTCACAACTTAAAAATATCAATTCACAATTTAACAAGCTTCATAATATTCCATCCCAACTGACAACCATTCAGTCACAACTTCGACAACCAAACATCAAGTATGAATATCTGGTTATTGCTCCCTTTGATTCGATGTTTATAGATGAAATGGATAAATACGGAAAACAAGGTTGGGAATTGATTTCCGCAAGACGAGCAACCAACGGAAATAAGGCGAGTTATGAATGTATTATGAAACGTCCGATGTGATAGCATATAAAAAACATATCTCTTTTGTCTCTCAATGTCCTTACCGTCCTTTAACCAATAACCAAACAGGAAACAAAATGGTCTCCGCAACGCCTTCGATTCAACTTCTCGAACAAGTCACATGCCCGCATTGTTGGGAACGTTTTGACACGGAAAAAATACTTTGGATTTCGGAATCGCCCGACTTGCTCGGCGATTCGCGGTTGGGAAACGCCGCGCAGCAGCGTTTTTTGCCGATGCGTTTTAATCCGGCGGCGCAAGCGTTGGACGCTAACGGTTTTGCGTGTCATCGCTTGGCATGTCCGAATTGTCATTTGCAAATTCCGCGTCCGTTTTTGGAAATGCCGCCGTTGTTTCTTTCCATTGTCGGTGCGCCCGCTGCGGGAAAATCGTATTATCTCGCGTCGATGACATGGCGGCTTCGCAAAGTGATGCCGAAATATTTTCATTTTTCTTATACCGACGCCGACCCGGAAATGAATTTACGGTTGCAGCATTATGAATCACAGCAGTTTTTGCAGACCGACTCAAATATGCTTGCCGCTATCGAAAAAACAGAAGTTTACGGCGACATTTATAATACGGTTTTTTTGAAGGGGCAGAACGTTTCGTTTCCTCAGCCGTTCACGTTTACGATGTCGCCGGATAAAGAACATCCGCTTGCGAACAACGCGGCGAATATTTCCAAAATTCTTTGTCTTTACGACAACGCGGGCGAAAGTTACTTGCCGGGCGAAGATAGCGCGGTTCGTCCGGTAACGCGGCATATTGTAACGTCCGACGCGGTTTTCTTTTTGTTTGATCCAACACAAGACGCGCGGTTTCGTCGTGCATGTCAGGGACGTGCCAATGATCCGCAAATGCAAAACAATGATTCGGTGCGTCGTTCTCCTGTTCGGCAGGAATCCATTTTATCCGAACTTGCCAATCGTGTGCGGAATCATTGGAACGTGCGAGGCAAGACGCGAAAGAAAACGCCGCTTGTGATTGTTTTGACCAAAGCGGATGCGTGGTTGTTTTTGCTGAACGCTCGAATGGAGTCGAATCCATGGATGGCAATTCCCAACACCAATGTTCGCGCGTTGCACATTGCAGAAGTAGAGCAAATTTCTCAAAAAGCTCGTGCACTGCTTTATCAGTTGATCCCTGAAATTGTTTCGGCGGCGGAACAACTGTCGGACGATGTGATTTACATTCCGGTCAGCGCGACAGGCGGACCGCCGTCAATTGATTCGCAAACCGGCGCGCTTGGTTTTCGTCCTGCGGACATCAAACCGTACTGGGTTGAAGTGCCAATTCTTTACATATTGAACAAACTCACGCGCGGCGTCATTTCCGTAGCAAAAAAAGTAAAGTGAAAATTTAAAATAAAATCAAAGTTGTGAGGATGACTCGCCTCCCTAAAATATTTGCCGGACATTTTTCCATCAACCACGCTGACACAGGAACGCTGTTATGCTTCAGGAATTAATTTATACATCATCGCCGCAAGGTCTAAAACCGGGAAGTCAAGGATTTTGCACCGTCGCTTGTACGGCGGGGATGCCACCGAATTTGACACGATTTCTGGAGACGTTAAGCGGTTATCGTCATGTTTATTTGCCGCCCGATCCGAACACGGTGAAAAATCCGGTTGCGTTTTCGTCTCTTATCGTTCGTCAGGGCGGCTTGACATGGCGAATTCTTTCGCGGACGGCGGATGCCGGATTGGATTACACGAAGCGCACCAACAAAATTTCGCATCATCTTGTCTTGGACAACGCGGAATTACAACCGTCGGGACCAGCCGCAATTCTTTTACAATATTCGCAGTTTTGTACGTCCTGGAATCAGAAAGCGGCGTTGTTACCGGCGAACAAAAAATTGCCGACATTTTCCTCGCCGATTCGCGTGTGTAACGTATGGAAGCAATTCACCGGTGACGCGGGGTGGGGCGGCGTGCTGGCGGAAGCGGCGGTTGTAAAACGTCCGGTTTCGCTCATTTTTCATCCGGGCGTCCCAACGCTTCCGTTAATTGAAGAATCGCTTGCCTTATTGCCGCCGGAACAACAATGGAAGACGACATTCACAACATATTATTGTAATATTCCGACCGGTGTGGATTGTCAAATCAAATCAATTTTAATCGGCTCGCCGGAAATTGCGCAAGCGCGTCTTTCGGCGAATACGTTAGTTTTAGATTTGACGCAACCGTTAGCCGCTCCGCCCGCCGGAAAATGGACGGAATTAGCGAGAACCGGCGTTTCGCCCGAACAAGAACGTGCAATCGTAATGCCAGTCCAAACGCCGATCAAAGCGTCGGCGGAAAATGAATCCGGCGCGTACGAACTTGCGGATTCGCCGGTATTTCAATCTGTCCCCGCAACGGTTTCCGTTCCCGGACAAAAGAAGAAAATCTACACGCGCGGCAGTTACGATTTCAACCGTTATGAATCGGAAGAAGCGAGTGGTAAAAAAGGATGTCTCATTGGAATTATTATTTTTTTCGCAGTGATTGTATTGATACCACTTGGAGTGATTTTATGCGGGAGGTTATCAAATTGGTCAAAGAGGACGCAAGAAATTCAAAAACAATCGCAACCACAAACAACGACTCAATCGGAAGAAAAGAAAACAGAACCGCCAAAAAACGAACCGCTGAAGACAGAAAACGCTTTAGCAAGAGAACAATCAAATAAAGAGCAAAACAAGTCAAATAATGAATTGTCTTCCAAAGAAGAAAAATCAGAAAGCTCAAGCAAAACGCCCAATAATGATGTAAATGACGCAAATGAAAAGAAAGATAAAGAAAATAAACCAGAACCGCCGCAACCTCCTAATGAGAAAACTCAAATAACCGAAGAAGAAGAATTACTCAGTTCTGTCAACTCTATATCCAAACCCAAATATGACTCTACAAATCATCGTTTTGACGTATCTGTTCCAAAACCAATAATTAAGTTAGAAAAAGATGAAAATTTACTCAAATCACCTGACCAATTTAAAGTCTTTGCTAATGAAGAAGGTGGTGGGCACGTTGAAAAAGATAAAGTTGCAAAATGGATTACAAAGATGAATATTGATTTTCGTAAAATTAATTACGATAACGAAAAATTTGATTTTGTTATTGAACGCAAAAAAGTAATTCCTAATGACAACGAACCAAGTAATAGAATGTCCTACGAATTAAAAATAAAACTTGATGATAAATCTATAAGTGAATCCGTTTTATTATTTGATGTTGTCATAAAGAATGAAAGAATTTTTATTGATAACGTCCAACCAGATGAATGGGAAAAGATACGTTTGGCAATGTTCCAAAAAGTTAGTGAACAAGATAAATTAAAAGGTCAAGGTGTATTTAGAGATTATCCAGAGATTCAAAATATTTTAGCTGATCCGAAGATTTTAGAAAAAGCATTGGAAGAAATTTCAAAAAATCAAAATGATGTTTGCAAAAATTTCATTGCGTTCAATGACGCTTATCAAGCGTATCGTAAAAATCCTAAATTGACATTTGATTTTGATCTTTATGTGCAAACGGCTGAAACAAAAGTTATCATTTTAACAACCAAATAAACAGCCGTAAAATTCAGCGGCGTCGATGACGTCGGCAACATAATATTGCGAACATCACAATGTTCCAAGAAGTCGTAAAAGTCCCTAAAAATAAACATTTAACTTAGTGTTATCATACAACCATGACAGATTACCAAGCAACTGTTGACGCGATTAAAAACGCACTGATGTTTTCCGATACAACCGCGCCGGAAACGTTGCGGACGTTAGCGGAGCAATACGCCGCCGCGTGCGACGAACTCAATGAGCGGATGAAATATTGCGGCGGATTTTTGCGGCAGGGAAATCTCGCGGAAGCCGTGCGTCTTGCGGAAACCGAGCCGCCGCTTCTCGATATTTATAACATCTTGGATTTTCCAGAACGCGAAGAATGGTGCGACGTGACGGCGTTGCTTGGTTATCCGATTCCGCCGCCGCTGCAAAAAGAGTTTGCTAAAGAACTCAACGACGCTTACGATTCGCAACATTTGTTGGAACCGCATCTTCGCAAATATCGTCTTGCCGCGTTGTCGCGTGCGCCGTTGACGGAACGGCTTGGCTTGTTGCGAGAAATTGCCGTTCTTGATCCGTCCAATACATTTTGGATAAAAGATCAGGAAACGTTTGAACAGTTACGATTGCCCGAACTCGAAACAGAAATCCGTGCGGCAATCAAGGAAAATAATATTGAACAACTCAAGACGTTACAAAACGAACTGTCGCAATCATGGGCATTGACGCCGCCGGTCACTCTTGTTTTTCAGATAGAATCCGTGTTACAAAACAATCTGCTGAAAAATGTAGCACGTCAAATGTGGGAGTTGGCTGAGTTATTGTTGAATGCTCATGTTCAATTTGACGTGAATCAAGGAAGAATGATTTATCAAAATCTCTGCTCGCTGCAAACGCAATATAACTTTCCTGTTCCTCAAGACGTCGTAAAAATGACGCAGGGAGCAGTCAATTGGTTGCAAGAAGACGCACAACAACAGAAAAATCTGCATCAGTACGAAGCTATCCGTAATCAAATGGTCGCGGCAATGAAAGTTGAAACGCCGTTGCCGGAACTTCAACGGCTTTATCAGCAGTTGCAAATTACCGCGCAAAATGCCTCGGTAGAAATTCCCGAAGAAATCACCGACGCATTTGAGCAAAACGTCGATATGCAGGAATTGCAGCATCGCCGACGCACGCGATGGATTACGATTTCGGCGATTTTCGTGTCTCTTGTCGTCGTCAGTATGGCGGGATTGTTTGTTTACGCTTACACGCAACATAAAATCGTTGCCGATACCGTTATCGCGCTCAAAAAATTAGAGGAAGAAGGAAATTCTGAAAATATCAGCAAATATCTTAAAGCGAATGAAGCGAAACTTTCTACAATGCAAGACGGCGAAGCGGCGTTTCTTCTCACGAAATTGCAGCAAATGGTAGAGGACGCCGAACGCCGTAAAAAACGTTTTGCCGACATTCAGCAGGAATTGACGCAGATGATTGACGCAAACGACGTTTCGCGTCCGTCGTTGGTGAGCGAATTGGGACGATTGGCAACAACGGAAGAGGAACGAACAATTCTTGAATCGTTGCGCGGAAAATATCAGCGGATTGAACGCGACCGGAAAAATCAAGTGGACAAGAACTTGCTGGCTCGGTGGAGTCTGATTCAAAAAGAGATTCAAAATCCTGCCAATAATAAAAATCTTTCGCCTAATGAAATCAAAAATAAAAAACGGGAATGGATTCTTTCGTTGGAATCGCTCGTCAACGAATATCCCAACGCAACGTCGGGACATTTGGAACGCTGCAAGAAAACCATTGCGGATTTGCAAATGCAAATCGACCAAATTGATTTGCAAAACGCTCTCCAACAAAATATTCAAACGTTGGTTTCTAACATCGGATATGCGGATTTATTCAAGACGCGGCTGAGCGGTATCATTAAAAAATTTCCTGACAACAACATTGTCAAGCAAATGGAAATGATACAAGACGAATGGAACGCGATTGAAATGTTATTGAAATATGACGAGCTGTGCCGTTTGTTGTCGAATTTTCGATTATTGGAAAAATCCGCACCGGAAGACGCGAACAAATTTTCCAAGATATTGCAAACGTTTACCAACACGTTTGTTGATTATAGCAGCGAGAATTTTGCGATTCAGCCCGATGAAATCAACTTGATTACGGCGATTGCCAAACGCCCTATCTCACAAAATGAAATAATTTTTGCGAAAACAACGGATATACTTACCGACCTGAAAACGAAGCCGTTTTGGGTTTTGTTTACGTCGCAAAATTCCACATGGTATTATGTCACGCGAAAGCCGAACAATCCGGGCAGTTACAATTATGCGACCAGCGACTACGCGACGCCGACTCCCAAACGTTTCGACAAAGAATTTTTTGAAAACTTGCCGAAAAAAACACAAACGGATATTGCAGAACACGGCTTGACAATATTGGAACAGATAGAACAGAAAAACTGGACGCTTGTGTGCGCGTCGCTCATTCACGAAGTTTATAGTGCGGACGGCGTCGATCCGATTCTCAAGTATTCGCTGATGAAAACGATGATCGCCGATTTTTCGGAATATGACGCGATTATTGCGAAAAATTATCAGCCGATTCTGTTGAATATGAACAATAAGACGCTTGATGAATATGTGAATCGTATGAATGCAGAGTCGTCGCCAACAACCAAAGCCCGTCAGCAGGCGCTTGACGTGTTAGCGAAAATCCGCTTGCCAAAACCGGAACAAATTAAAGAAACATTCGCAAAATACGCGGAAAATGAGAGTTTTGTCAAACCATATCGTTTCCGATGGATCGGCTTTTTGAACCGCGATTTGAACAATTGGAAATGCGAACTCAAAAGCGACGACGACATTGAAGGCGAACTTTACATTGTTCGCCGGCAAGCGAGCGCATCATCCAACAACAATGGCTATTCGCTCGTCCATGTCGGAAATATCGGCACGAAACAAAATATCCAACTCTTCGACAACCCAAACATGTTACAATGCGCTCCGGTGTTTGTGAAGGTCGGAAATGAATAAGAGTCCCCTCATACTTGAAAATGCGGTTTTTATTTCCAAAGGAACAAGAGGGACTTGAGGAACGACAAACACTGTCTTAAAAATCAAATGTTCAAGCATGAGGAGTATAAACAAGGGAATTGATAAAATTTTTCGTGAATTGTCACGGCTTTCGCGGATCAACTTTGGACTTCGGAACGTAAACGTTGGACTTCCGAACTCCAATTTTGGACTTCAAAACGTCCTTTTTGATGTTAAAGAACTCCGAATTTGGGCTTTCGAAGATATTGTTTGAACTTCAAAAAGCCGAAATCGGACTTCGAAACGTCCAATTTTCGGACTTCAAAAGTCCAAAGTTGGAGTTCGGAAGTCCAAACGAGACGTTTTGAACGGAAAAGGTGGAGTTCATCGCTCCAAAATCGGAGTAAAAAAAGCCCAAAAGGAAGTTTTGAAGGGATTGATTGGAGTTCGGAAGTCCGAAATTGATATTCAGAAAGCAGGTATCGTTCATCATGTCCACAAAGTCCCTCTCGTCCTTAACGTCCCTCTTTAAACGAAAATCGAATGTTCAAGTACGAGGAACATATGATGCCAACATAAATCCAGTCAAAACAAAAATTCAATAATTCTCAACAACAGAGAGACAACAATGGCATATTATGTCAAAATTCGCGGTAAAGCGTTTGGACCGTTTGATGATGTGCAGATTCAGGATTTAATCCAAAAAGGTAAAGTCGGTAAAACAACTGAAATTTCACAAGACCGTGTGAATTGGACACGCGCGGAAGAAAATGAGATGTTGTTTCCGAAAACGGCGGCTGCACAAAGTATTCCACAACCTCCCGCTACGGAACCGCAAATTCCGGGACAGTGGTATTACAGCAATGACGGTCAAACCGGATATGGACCTTATGCCGGCTCGACAATTGCGCAAATGATACGTTCAGGACAAATCCTTGCAAATTCTTTGTTATGGCAAGAAAACGGTCAACCGGAACAAGCGCAACGTATTCCAGCGTTTCATAGCGTGTTTTATCCTCCTAACACTTCGGTTTATTCCGGTGTTTCGCAAAACGTTCAGCCGAATGTTCCACCAAGCATTCCAACACCGTCAATTACCGACATTCCAAGAGAAAAAATAAGCGATGTGTTTTTGTTTACAGCAGAAAATATCCAAAAAATATTATTGTCACCAATATTTTGGGTGGTAATGGTACTTGGCGTTTTACCGCTTGTGATAATATCTGTTGATGATCCAAGCGGTTATTTACCATTAGTAGGTATGTTATTTTTCTTCGGTTTTCTCTGGGGAGGAATATTCCGCTCATTGGTCATAAAGTCCAATGATAAACTTTACATTCCCATTACCGCTATGTTTTTTACAGGAATAATTGGTCTCGCTTTTCTTCTTCCTTTGACAAATCTCTATATGCGAATAACAGAACACGACAATTTAATACTTTCACTACTAGGATTTATTTTTGGCGTCGGAATTTGTGAAGAACTTTGTAAAATAGCTCCGGTCGGAATTTATATGATTGTTATGCTTATCTGTCAAAAGAAACCAAGTTTGACAATGATATTGTTGATTGGTGTTTTTTCCGGTTTGGGCTTTAGTGTCTATGAAAATAAACAATATGTTGAAAACCATATTATCAAAACACTTCTAAAATTGGATGACGCCCAAAATGCAGAAGACGTCATACATACAATAATAGATGGAATTATGAGTGCAATGATACTTGTTATGTTACGTTCACTAACATGTGTATTTGGACATGCTGTTTGGTCAGGAATTTTTTCTTACTTTATAGCAATGTCTTATCAATTTCCACGGCGTGTTTTTCTGTATTTACCGTTAGGGTTGGGAATTACAGCATTCTTACATGGATTTTATGACTGGTTGTTTATACTGCAACCTACATATCCCGCATTTATTGCGGTGGCAAGTTTCGTTTTATTTTACGGTTACTGTATAAAAGTACGTTCTTATATGGAACCGCATCCACTGGTAATATCATAATAACAATTTAACAAAAATTTTGGAGAAATAGCAATGTCATATTATGTCAAAATTCGCGGCAAAGCATTTGGTCCGTTTGAAAACGTACAAATTCAAGGGATGATAAAAAGCGGTCAAATCGGGCGAAATAATGAAATATCGCAAGACCGTATCAATTGGATGAACGCGGGAGAAAATGAAGAATTTTTCCCTAAAAACGCAACGCCTGCGCAATCATTGCCGCAAAACCCCTATTCGCAACCTCAACAACCGATCAACGAACCGCCGATCAATGAACCGCAAATCCCCGGATTATGGTATTACAGTATCGACGGTCAGGCAGGATTCGGACCGGTTGCGGGAAACGCGATTGTTCAGTTGATTCAAACCGGTCAGCTTCGTGCCGATTCATTGATTTGGCAGCAAGGACAAAATGCGCAGCAGCTAAAAACAATTCCGATATTTTCCAGATATTTTACGCCGCCATTTCCTTCACCTAACATGGGACAAAATTATCAAGCCAATTATATGTCACCACCATACAATTCGTATTCGCAAGCGGATAATTCCGATAAAACCGGATATTTGGATGTTTTGCAAAAATACGCACAATTTGAAGGACGATCAAGGCGTAAAGAATATTGGTGGTTTCAACTCATCAATCTTTTTGTTGCTTTATCCGTTGGCATTGTTTCATTTTTTTTGATACTTTTAGTCGGAACTCTTGATGATGAAACGGCTTCACCTATTTTAGTGTATTTGACATTCCTTTTATGGGGAGTGTATATAATTTATTGTTTGGCAATTGTCGTCCCTGGGTTGGCTTTACTCGTTCGTCGCCTGCACGATACAGGAAACAGCGGATGGTTATCGTTACTTTTGTTGATTGGCATAGGTCAAATAATTCTTTTGATTTTTTGTCTTATGGACAGTCAACCCGGTTCCAACAAATATGGACCGAATCCGAAAGGTATGTGAAAATGATGAAAAATTCCTTCGACGATGATTACAAATTATTTTGGCACAAAAGCGATATTGAACAACGATTCGGTTTTCGCGGGGCGAGATTTACAAATGTTAATCCGAGATTCAGTTTTCTTGTTGCGTTTGTGACGACGAGCTGTTTTTTTACCGCGCTGTTTTTGTTGCCGAAACTTCCTGACATAAAATTTGTCAGCCATGCTATAAAATATGTCAGCGAACTTTGTACCAATCGCGGTTTTACACAATATCCAACTGTATTTTTCGGCGTCTGGACGCTGGTTATTCTCGGCGTGAAATGGCTGAAACTTCGCGAGCAAAAGAAAGCGTTGAAACTTTCCGTGTTGCCCGGAATCCATGACTTTATCATTTCACGAAATACCGCCGATTCTGTGCTTCAGGTGATTCATTCCATTGCGCCGGAACCGCACGCTTATCTTTTGTATCATCGAATGATTTCAACGCTCTCGAATTTGAAAAATCTCGGACGTATTTCCGATGTGGACGACATTTTGCGATCGCATGCGGAACGCGATGAAAATTCACTGGAAACCAGCTACACGCTTATCAACGGTTTTCTTTGGGCGATTCCCGTGTTCGGCTTTGTCGGCACGGTCATTGGTTTGTCGCAAGCTATCGGTAGTTTCGGTTCCGTTCTCACATCGACTTCCGAATTGGAAGCGATTGCCGAGTCGTTGCGGCACGTGACCGCCGGTTTGATGACGGCGTTCGATACGACGCTTCTCGCGCTGGTTGTGGCGTTATTCCTTTATTTGTCCGCAACCGCGCTCCGCAAAAACGAAGAAGAATTTCTCGACGATTGCGCGGAATATTGTAATCGTCACATCGTTCAACATCTTCGCATGTCGCTGTTTGAAGGAGAAAAGGAATAATCATGTCGGCACGAAATCGGGGAAACAGTGCGTCCATTTCGTTTTTTTCTTTTCAAGACGTGATGTTTTGCATTTGCGGTATTATCATTATGATCACGTTGATTCTTGTGGTGAAATTAGTCAATAAGAATATTAACCCGCAGGAAAGTCCCGTTTCCATGACGAAAACGGCGCATGAAAAAATGCGGGAACAAATTCGCGATCTGGAAATCACAGTGGATTCGCTGAACAACGAATTTCAGTCAAGACAAGAAACGGCGGACGCAAACTTGTTTTTCACGGCAGATGAAATAAAAATTCGGCAAAAACAACTCCAGATGGAAATTGCGGCTTTGCAGAAAGATTTAGAAAATTATCAAAATAATACGGAAGAGATCGGACGTGAAAAAGAAAAACTTGACGAACTCATCGCCGCGATTCGAAATAATCAGGAACGTATCCAATCGCTACGTGAAAAAATACGGCAGTTTGAACAGAAAGAAAAAGCCATTGCCGACAATTCGTTTTTTTTCTCGCGAGCGGAAGAAGATCGCTTGAAATCTTGGTTAGTGGTCTGCGGAAACAATGAAAATGAGATTTACATTGTTGATTCCGAAACAGGACAAACGGAAATTCGCACGCGAAATTCATTTTTGAGTTGGGCGAAAAGCCGTCCGAAAGAGAAAGAGTATTTTGTTTTTTATGTGCGTCCTGCGGCGGCAAGTTATTATGAACAGCTTTAAAATTTGATTCGCACGGCAGGTTATCAAACAGGATTTGACGTGCTGGGAAACGATACGGCGATTCGGATAGTCAATCATAACGGAGAAATACTTTAGCAGCGTCTCTTCACTTGATTGGATTATTTATTTTTGTCATTATTTACGGCGATTTTTTATTTTCAAATATCGGAAAAACGAAGACGTCAACGTCAACCTCTTTTTTACCTCATTTTCCTAACAAAATAACCTCAGCAGCAAAAGGATTTTCCACCAACTAGCATCATGACCTCATTATTCCGCTTTGAAATGAGGTAGTGATGTATAAAGGTATCAAGTTTCCTTTAGTAGCCCACAAAGCCCTCAACCTCGCCCTTATGCCTTTTTTTAGAGAATGGTAAACGACAAATAAGGGAATAAGGGCGTATATTGGCGAGTTATTGGGGGCTACTAAGGGAATTTTATAAATTAAGGGCGGCAATAGTAATCTTTTCCGGCAAAAGTAACTGTAGTTACCCAGTTACCGTGCGGATTTATGTGGCTTGGAGAATTGACTAGTTACAGGATTTTATAAATCAAACCCTCCCCAAAATGTGAATTAAGCAGGTAAAAATCATGCGACGTAAAAAAAATCCTCAAGGAAGTTTGGAACTGTTTCTCGACGTGGTTTGCAACACGTTCGGCGGAATCCTTTTTATCGCGATTCTTGTTGCCGTGTTGACGCGAATGATCAAACATGGCGAAATCGATAAACCGATTGCCGATACGGTTCCTTCCGACGTCGTTTTAGCGTCGCAAAACCGGCTTGAAGAACTGCTTGCCGAACAAGAGCAGTTGCAAAAAATGAATGTCGCATTTTATGATTCCGCACCCGACAAAAGCGAATTGCTTCGGCAAATTTTTGATTTGGAAAAACAACGCGGCGAGCTTCTCAAACAAAAAACGCTGCAAACCGCGACAATTATTGAGAACGTAAAAACGATTGCGGACGCAGAAAATCTGTGGAATCAAACGCTGCGCGAGTTAGAACAAATTCGTGAACAATATCAAACGCAGCAGCGAATTTTTTTTGACACGGCAGTCAAAGACAAAATCCAGGAAATTCAACTTCCGCGTATGAAAGCGTCGTACAAGCGGAAAGTCGCGTTAATCGTTCAGGGCGACAAACTCTTTTTCTGGCACAAAACGCTTCCCAACGGTAGCAGCGCAGGATTGAACGATGAACAATTTACCGCGTTTGACAACGGAAGTTCTATTGAAACGTATCCGAAACCTTGGACGGGCTTCGATTACACAAAACAGTCGGACGCTCAAACGCTCGCGAGTTTGAGAAAATTCGATTCCTCGCACGTTGCCTTTGACGTAATCATGTTTCAGGATTCTTACGATTCTTTTCATTTGCTACGAAAAATTCTTGTGCAAAATCATTTTGAATACACGCTATTTCTCGGTCCTCGTGGTTATCAAGTCGCGGATCGCGGCGGAACATCAAAGCCGGTACAATGAAAATCCATGGTTGTCGATTGTTTTGTCGAAACGGATTTTGTGTAATAAGGAGGATTTCTGATTATTTCGTTTTTGGAGGACAATATTTGAAAACGCAATAGACAACGACTGAATAGTTACCAACATTTTACTTTTCGTGTTGCATTTGGCGTTCCGCGTTTACAAATACTCAATGGCGTAAAGAATCGCGTTGATTGAGAGTTTGAAAGCGTCTTCTTTCGTGTAGCCCTGGTATTGGAGAGTCTCGTTGGTCTCTTCAATGGCACAACTTATGTCATACGGTGAAAAAAGAATCCGCCAGCGTCCGTCAAACGCAATTCCTTCCAAGTCGGGCGGAAGCGGTTGGGTGACGAACCGGTTGCGGCGCTCTTCGGTCTTCTCCCGCATTCTTACATTCAGCGTTTGAAGCGGAAAACCGCCGCAGAAATCCGTTAGAAGCGGATCATTGGCTGGAATTTTCGCCATCGGCTTGTCGGGAAACGTCGCTTGCATCTCTTTTTGGAATGATTCCGTAAACGCTTTCGACGAACAAACTGCGTTGACAAAAAGGAATCCGCCTTGCTCGATGTATTTTTTCAACTGCTTTCGCTGGGATTCCGTCATCGCTATCGCGTTTCGTCCGTGCAAAAACAGAATCGGAGAGTCGAAAATCTCGTCCTGATCCAGCGAGACTCGCACCGGATGAACATTCACCGGAATATTCAACTGCACGGCAATCTGTTGCAGCAGTTTCGGAACGGCACGCGGCGCGGCATTGACGTTTCCTTGCAGATCAAGCATCGCCGTCTGAATTTGTCCTCGCCGCCGATGATAGTCCGCCAGTTTTTCTTCCGCCGTTGACGGCATTTCATATTTATACTTCGGCGTCCGTCCGGTCGCATAAGCCGCGATGTTTAAGCCAATCCCCAACGCGGCGTCGATCTGATGCTGAACGTGTTCGGCATAAGCGTCTTCCCGCGAATGAAAACGCTGCAATTCCCATAAGCACGAAAGCGACGGCGAAACCGGACGCGGCGGAGAATCACGTATGTTCCGTATCGGCGGCAAATAAATCACGCACGTCCGGCATCCGTAATCAATTCCCTCCATCGGACGAAGTTGATCTTCGGGAATCACGGTTTCCATCGACCAAACCGGATGTTCCGGCTCAAGCGGACGTAATTCGCAATCGCTTTCGTTCTGAAAGACGCTCTTCATCAGCTTTCGGAACCCGGCGTCAAAGGAATCGTCTTCCGTATCGGCTTCGGCAAAAAGGAATCCGCCCGCATCCAAATAGCCGCGAAGTTTTTCCGCCAATCTCTTTTGCTCTTGAAGCGAACCGTTCAGAATACTTTGACTGCCACAGAGAAAAAGAATCGGCGTTTGAAGTAAATCATCGACTTCCGCTTTACGGACGTCAATATTTTGCCACGTCATTTCAAGCCGCCATTGCCGTATCGCAAACTCTGTCAGATTTTTTAGATCGTTCGGATGCGGCGACCAAACGGCTTGATTGTCTGTGTATTGTCCTTTCGAGATCAGCACCGGTCGTCTTCCTCGCGACAAAAACAACAGAGCAAATGCGGTAGCAATATGATCGTATGTCTCGAACCCGTAGTCGCCTTTCCAATGATTCGCCTCGTTTCCTTTCCGTTTCAAAAGCGTCTGCACGCCTTCTCGAAACCAATCGTACTGCCCGATAAACCGCTGCGCGGAAATCTGCCCGACACGTTCCATGCAATACAAGTAATAATAATTCCATTCGCCCGGCGTCGTGGTGAAATTACGGATAAGCCAACGAAATCCGCGTTCAATCCGTTCGTTATCGTTTTGTTCTTCCGGCTGACAACAGTTGATCACATCGTCCCGAACAAACGCGGATTGACTTCCATACATTCCGTTAATAATCATCAGCGAACCGATCCCCGCGCAAGTCATCGGATCGGATCCTTCGCGTTTTCCCAGCGGATCGCTAAACCACGAGCCGTCGGCTTTTTGTCCGTTTTCCCAGAACGCTTTCGCTCGATGCCACGTTTCCGGCTTGATTTTCGCGCCCGCCCGTTCCGCTTCGTACAAGGCAAGAATGACATATTGCGAGCTGGCGTTATCTGGAATACCTCCCGTTTGCGGATCGCTGTTCCAACCGCCGTTCTTTTCGGGATTGTCCGACAGAACCTGCGATTGCTCCAGCCATTGAACATTTCTCTGAATTTGCGGTATCTCATTTGCCGAATTCGCCGCCGCAAGAGCCATGGTTTGCAGCGCAACCGAGTAGGTTTTTGCAACTTGTTCCGGCGGCAGTTTCCGCAGATATTCCATTGCACGCTGAATCGCCGAATCCTCTGTGGTAACGCCCGCGTTCAATAACGCCAAAGCGCACAACGAAGTCGCTCCGCACGGCTGATCTCTCCACTCCGCCCACGAGCCGTCGGGATTTTGCCGACTTTTAAGATAATGAACCGCTCCTTCCATGGCGTCGCGTATCTGCTGCGGGGCAATGTCCTGCGCGGAAACCGCCGCCGCGTTATGAATTACAACAGCGCCGCAAATAACAATCCCAAAAATGAATCGTGAAAGAGAAAACATAGATTCCTCATGAGCTTTCTTTTTGTAACGATTCAGTCGCTCAAAGCGGATTTATTGGGGTTTAGCGACTGAGTAGTTACCCATTAGTTTGAGGCAAGTGTCCAGACAATCCGACGATATCTTTGTGTCCGTCTTTTTGTATAAGAGACGTCGCGATGTGTTCCAATGTTGAAGGATAATTGTCGGAACATGTATTGACGATATTGGCAACCGTCAGCACTCCGCAACACGAACAATTCACCTCCGCCTGATCGTTGAAAATGTCACCAATTTAATCTGCTCAATTCATCGCCAATAGAATAGCAAATCCATAAAATCAAGTCAATGCCAAAATTCAACTTCAAAACAAGGTAACTGAATAGTTACTAACTCATGTTACGCAGATACTCAAAAATCAAAAAACGACCCCTCAAAGTCTCAAGAGTCCCTCATCTTTCTTCGAGCGAGCGCCGGAAACCGGAAATTTGACGTCGTGAACGTAAAATTTGGCGTCATAAACCGAAATGTCGGCGTCGGCAACCGAGTTTCCAGCGCCGCAACGCGAATTATTGAAGCCAATAACCGAATTATTGAAGCCAATAA
>JAIRYX010000187.1 GCA_031267635.1 Planctomycetaceae bacterium | reverse complement strand
TAAGAATCGTCGATTTGTTAGACCTCGTGAACGACGACCCCAGAAAAATCAAAAAACTACCTTCCACTATCAAAAAACTCTTGAAAAGCACCGCGCAATATTTGTGGGAATACTTTTGGTTTTCTCAATTTTTATCCTAAATGAGGTTTTTATGCTTAGGGAACTTCTAAAAACCTCATTGTCAACAAACGTGACCGTTGAAAAATAAGGGCTTACGAATATTTGGGGGAGGTTTTTAGAAGTTCCTATAAGTTTTTGTCCACCCCGCAGCTGATCTCATGGCAACTCCAACAAAAAGCAGAGGGGAAAAATTTTTGGAAAAAAATTTTCGTGGAGTTATTGCAAAGCTATTGCTCTATCTGTTACAATTAATCTTTATGCTATTAAAAATAGTTGTATGACCGTAAGGTTCAACTGACAAGTAAACCCACCTTATTAGGAGAATTCCATGTTGAAACAACAAACAGGAACCAGCCGTCGCGGATTTTTAGGAACTGCCGTGTCGGTTTGTGCGTTGCCGTTGTTTTTGAAGTCCAGCGTTTTGGGACGCGAAGGTTACGTTTCGCCCAGCGAAAGAATCGTGTCCGTTTCCATCGGCGTTGGAAATCGCGGCGGCGAAATTATTGGCGGTTTTGCCAATAATCCGAATTTCCAGCATATCGGCGTTTGCGACTGTTACCGCGAAAGAGCGGAACGTCAAAAGCGACGTGTTGATGAATGGCATAAAAATACAGACACGATTATTTTCGAGAAATACGAAGACGTGTTGGCACGGGAAGATGTGGACGCAGTTGTCGTCGCCACGCCGGACCACTGGCACACCAAAGTTTCTGTCGAGGCATGCAAAGCGGGAAAAGACGTGTATTGCGAAAAACCGCTGACTTTGACTCCGCAGGAAAGCCGTCTCATTGTTGCCGCCGCCCGAAAATATAGCCGCGTTTGCACAAGTGGCAGTCAGCGTGTGATGGAAGATTACGGTTACATGGCGCCGATTATCCAAAGCGGCGCAATCGGCGAAGTGAAAGAAGTTTATTGTGGTCTCGGTCCTGCCGGAAAACCGTGTTTTCTTCCGGAACAACCTGTGCCGGAAGGTCTTGATTGGGACCGCTGGCTCGGTCAAGCTCCTTATGCTCCGTATCATGCGGAACGGATGAGCGGAAGTTACGGCGGCGGCTGGCGGAATTATGAAGATTACGGCAACGGGTTTCTCGCCGACTGGGGCGCGCACAAATTCGGCGGCTCGCTTTATGTTCTCGGATTAGACCAAGAAGAGCCGGTAAAAATTCTGCCACCGAACTATGATTCCGAATTTCTGACGCTCGTGTTTGCCAACGGCATAAAATTTTATCACGCGACAAGCGGCAATCACGACATTACAATTATCGGAACCGAAGGAGAATACCGTCATCACAGAAGTCCGCTCAAACCGTTGAAAACCGTTGATGTGCGGCGTTATCACGGCAGCGCAAATAACATTCTTGAAGATTTTGCGTATTGCGTTAAACATCGGCTTCGCCCGTTTCAAGATTTCGTTTACGGTGCGAATACTGCGCTGTTCTGCCAACTGGCGAATATCGGACATAAACTTAACCGTCCGCTCGAATGGGACGCGAAAAATACACGATTCGTCAACGATGACCTCGCCAACCGCTGGGTCGCCCGCATTCCGCGTTCTCCGTACACGATTTCGAGTGATTGATGTTTATCCGCGAAAGACACGAAAATGCAGGAGAAAATTAGGCAATGTAACGATGAACAAGGTTTTTATAAATCGATCTTGTTCATTTTATAAATCGTGTCAAAAAATTTTTACAACAATAAACAATAAAGAATAAAGAATATAAAGGAACAACATGACCTATAAAAAGATAACGATGATCGTTGTAACAATGTTGCTGACTGTTGGCGGTTGCGTTTTTGCACAGGACGAAGTAAACCTGTCGAAATATCTTTCAGATTTTTCGTCGGTAGAAATTCAAAAAGACGGCGACGTGCAGGGACAAGAGGTTTATCTCGCGCGTAAACAGGCGGAATTGGAATGGCAGAAAATTTGCCTTGCCGCGTGTGCGAAAGGGCAAGAATCTCTGCTTGCCGAAGCCAACAAACAAATGACGGAACAACTGCAAAAAGAGATTCCTGCCGCTGCTAAGCTATGGCTTTTGCGGGAAATTGCGTGGACAGGCGATGCAAGCGTTGTTTCGACGCTTGTTTCGTTGTTGAACGATAAAGAATACGCGATAAAAGATGCGGCAACTCGTGCATTAGCGACAATTTCCGTGCCGGAATCGCTTGATGCGTTGAAGTCCGCGCTGGCAAAAGCGACCGATGCGAAAGATAAAAAACGTTTCGAAGACGCAATTGCGTCCAAGAATGTCGATTTGACAGTCGGAATTGAAACTGCATTGCCTGCGAAGTTAGCGTATGCGGATGATGCCGATGTTCAGAAATGGGCGGCGGGCTACAATCAACTAAGCAATGACGACAAAGCAAGATCGCTTGCGGCATTGACAGTTCGTGGCGATAAAAAATATCACTCTTTCGCTATTGACGCCGTCCAAAGCGACGACGGTTTGTTGAAGCGAACCGGCGTTTTGGCTCTTGAAAAACTTGGGACGGCAGAAGACATTCCGTTGTTGATTGAGTTGCTTTACAATTATGATCGCGGTTTGGTGGAAAAAGTTTTGTCGCGTATTGCCGATCCGAAATTTGACGCTACTCTTTTGAAAGCGTTAGCCGAAGAACAAGACGGCGTAAAAGTTCTTGATTTAGGACGTATTCTTGCCTTGCGGAATGTTAAGGAAGTGAAAACTGCCTTAATTGCCGCCGCGAAAAAAACAGAGACGCAGAATAAGAGCGGCTTTTTGAACGTGATTGGTTCGCTGGCGACGAAAGACGACGCGGATGATTTGATTGCGATTTTGTTGCAGGTTCCTGCCGGACGCGATCGTGATAATGCGGAAAATACGATTGCCGGAATTTATAAAGGCGACGCTTCGCCGATTATCGAAAAAGCGGTGCCGTCAAACAAAGCGGCTCTGCTTTCTGTGGTTGGACGTATCGGCGGCGATAAAGCGTTGGAGTTTGTGCGTGAATCTCAAAAATCAGCCAATACCGATGTTGCTGTTGCCGCGATTTCCGCGCTTTGCAATTGGCCCAATGCGGTTGTTGCGGACGATTTGCTGGCGGTTGCGGAAAACGAACAGATTCCGACTTCATTGCGAGTTCGATCACTTCGCGCGTTTGCCCGCGTGATTTCGCTACGGAATGAAGACATCGGAATAAAAATTTCGGATACAGAAAAACTTACCAAACTACAAAAAGCGATGACGTTGGCAACGCAAGATGCCGAAAAACAACTGATTATCGACCGCATCAGCGCAATACGCACGCCGGAGTCAGTAACGTATGTGTTGAAATTCATTGATAATCCCGCTCTCGCGCAAAACGTTTGCCGAACCATTGCAGAATTAGCGCATCAGGATTACCTGTTAAAAGCCAACAAAAACGTTTTCGATCCGGCATTGAAGAAAACGCTTGAAGTTTCTACGGATAATAATCTGAAAGACCGTGTTCGTAATTATCTGGAAAAATTGCAATAGAAAAGCAAAAACACAAACGCACGAAATGTCATGGAGAATCTTTTGTGAAATTTCGTGTGTTTATCTATTACAAAGTTACTTAAATCCTCTTCACACCCACAGTGTTGTTTGCGTTTTCCTTTTTCGGGTGAAAATTCCACTTCATGGGCTTCGCGTTTTGGTTGTAAAATTCAATGTAGTGGCGGATTTTCGCCTCAAGGGTCGTAACGGAATCGAAATCGCCACGCCACAAAACGCGGCGGTTCATGCTGCTGAACAAAATTTCAATCCGGTTCAGCCACGAACAATACTTCGGCATGTACACGAACCGAAGGCGATGCGTTTTATCTTCCTCAAAACGCTTTTGCGTTGCTTGTGGATTTCAACACGCCGCTCTTGATTCACAATGTTCGGATTGAATCAGTACGAGCTTTGATGTGATTTCAAGTCGTACATCTTTTTAAAAAAGTCTGCTTATTTCACATTTTGGGGAGGGATTGATTTATAAAACACTGTAACTGTTCAGTCGCTCAAACCCAATAGATTCCCACACTGGGTAACAATCTTAATGACGATGTCTCCATTGACTGGTTATCCGAAAAATTTTACTATTGCCACCCTTATTTATCAAGTTTCCATTAGTAGCCAACAATGCTCCCCAAACGCGCCCTTATGCCTTTATTTGGTCATGTTCTAAAATTATTGCACAGTCAAATCCCTTAACATTTCCTACTATTGTATTGTAATTATTCCTCTATACAATCCAGGAGGAGTTTAGTATGACTTTAATTACACTCAAATGTCCGTTTTGCGGAAGTGCAGATGTCGGTAAAAATGGAACCAGCAGCAATGGCAAACAGAG
>JAIRYX010000129.1 GCA_031267635.1 Planctomycetaceae bacterium | reverse complement strand
GATACCTATAAAGTTCAAAAACTTGTAACTCCTTATGAAAAAGAAATACCTGGTTGAGGAAACAAACGTGATGGACATTGAAACATTCCTAATGATTCAAGATGCAGTCGCAAAACATCTTGAAAAATAGGCAGTTTTTATTGGCAATAATATTAACATTTTAGAAAAAACGAACAATTTATATTTTTTGCTGTTGCATTATCATGCGATCATTAGGAATATCGCATAAATAAAATAACAACTTTTGAGAGATGTTTTCATTTGTTATAACATGAACAAGATATTGCAATTGTCAAAAAACGGATAAACGCAGGATTTATTTACTATGAGAAAACTTACCTGGTTGGATTATTTAGGGATACATTTTTTATGGAGATGTTTTGGTATCGTCATAGATGTTGGTTTACACAATAACCTTGGAGGCGATTTTAAAGAATATATTTTCCATGAAAATATGGACGTTCGTATCGAAGCGTTAAAACGCGGATTTGGCGATAACGATATTGACCGTAAAACATTGGAAACGCTGGATTTGTGTCTCAATCGAATAAAAAATGAAATGAGTTGTCGATTGAATAAACCGTTGAAAGAAGTGGATTTACTCACATTGGCAAAACCCCAGCTTTATCTTACATCAGAAGAATGGGACATGGCGAAACGATTTTTGCGTGAACTTCCGCAATTGCGCAAAAAATATCGGCTTCCTGTTTTTGAACATTTGCCGGATGTGTTTCTTTATGATAAAGGACTTGTTTTTCTTCCTCCTAAAGCGATAAAATACCTAAAAGACAAGGATTTTATTGATGGAGGCGGTTACATTGGAGATTCCATTCTTGTTTTCAAAAAATATTTACCTCGTAAAATTTGGTCTTTTGAGATTTCAGATGAAAATGTGAGTTTGTTTCAAAAAACAATAGAATTAAATAGTATTTCGCCTGATGATTGCGAATTGATTGTTAATGGATTGGGTGAAAAGGACGAGACGCTTTCTTGTCAAGTAGCATCTGGACTCGGTGCTAATCTTCATACGCAAGGTGAAAAAGAAATACAGATTCGAAGTATTGATTCTTTTGTCCGTGAAAAAAATATCACTATTGGTTGTATTAAATTAGATGTTGAAGGGTATGAATCGGCAACAATACGCGGATCGCTGGAAACACTAAAGCGTGATCGTCCGGTACTTTTGCTTTCGATTTATCATAACCCTTACGATTTTTTTGAATTAAAACCCTATTTAGAATCCCTTAACTTAAATTATCGATTTTTGATTCGTCAAACAACACCGGCGTCTATTCCGGGAATGCCATTTCGACATAAACTTTTTGGAAATCAAAGTCTTGTCCCGCTTGTTGAAGTTAGCTTAATCGCCTATCCGGCGGAATTAGATGAATAGAAAATTTTGAAGTATTAACATTTTTTACAGCAGAAACACAAATGACACAAGAGTTTAAAAAGGGCGGTCTTGCTTATGCGCCGACGTCGCCTACCGGAAACTTTATTTCTATTATCGTAAGAGACGTTTTTGAGGATACCTATCGAGTACAACAACTCATACCTCCTTATCATGAGTTATTGGTTAAGAAAACAGACGTGATTGATATGGAAACGTATTTGGATATTCAAAGAGCGGCTGCGAAAAACGAAAAAACTGAAAATTCGATTTTTTAAGACAGTGTTCATTGTTAATCATGTTCGCAAAGTCCTTTTTGTCTCTAACGTTCATTATTTTAAAAATAGAATGTTCAAGAGCGAGGAATATAAAACTGCTATGTTCTCTGTGGTCAAAATCATAAATAAGAAAAAATTAGAAAGTTTAAGGCAACAACAATGATTAACTTAACCGGTCGGGTCGCGCTGGTGACGGGAGCGTCGCGGGGAATTGGTCGCGCATGTGCGGAACGGCTGGCGGACGCCGGCGCGGACGTCGTGGTCAATTATGTAACGTCAAAAAACGCCGCAGAAGAAGCCGCACAAACGATTGCCGCAAAGGGACGTCATTGTTATGTTGTCAAAGCAGACGTGAGCGAAAAAGACGATGTCGAATCGTTGGCGGATTTTATCAAACGCGAAATCGGTCAATTGGATATTGTTGTCAGTAATGCGGCAACTGGCGGGTTTCGTCCGCTTTTGAATACGACCGAAAATAATTTTCGCGCGGCGTTCAATACGAACGTTCTTTCGTTGATTTATCTTGTGCAAGCGACTTATCCGCTTTTACAAAAAGCGAAAGGACGCGGCAAGGTGATTGGATTGTCCAGCCACGGCGCGGAGGCGGCGATTCCTTGGTATGGTTTAATTGGCGCGTCGAAAGCCGCTCTTGAAAGTATTGCGCGGCATATCACGCTCGAAGTCGGAGAATATGTCAATGTCAATATTGTCAAAGCGGGACTTGTCGATACCGATTCAACGCGGCGGATTCCTAATTCGCAAGAGATGTTTGATTCGCGTCCCGCGCGGTCAATGATCGGCAATCGTTTTTTGACCGCGAAAGACGTTGCGGACGCGGTATTATTTTTATCCAGTCCGCTTAGCGATTTGGTGCAAGGACAAATTTTAACCGTTGACGGCGGCGAAGGAATTCATCCGTGACAGGATTAACAAGATTTACAAGATGTTTTTTAGAGAAAGATATAATATAAAAAATAGTAACTATTCAGTCGCTCCAAGCAAATGAATCCGCACTGGGCGTCTGTAGAGTTATTCGAAAGACTTTACTATTGCAGCCCTTATTTATCAAGTTTCCCTTAGTAGCCAACCAAGCCCCCAAAACGCGCCCTTATGCCCTTGTTTTTTTACCGCAAAGGCGAAAAAGTCGCACAAAGGATTTATAACGAACAACCTTTGTGCGCCTTCGTCGCCTTGGTGGTAAAAAATAAGGAAATTTCATAAATAAGGGCGGCAATAATAATATTTTTCGGTAAAACTGACCGTAACTATACAGTTGCTCAAGTGCGGATTTATTGGCTTTGAGCAAATGAATAGTTACAAATATAATTTGTTAATCTTGTACATCCTGCCAAAAAAAGAATAAAAAATGAAATACATTACATTAACAGGCGCGACGGGGCTTTTAGGGTCTTATTTGATGCGGAATTTGTTGGCGGCGGATGTGCCGCTTGCGGCGCTTGTCCGTTCCAGCCGCCGCGAGTCCGCGCGTCAACGAATTGAAAACACGCTGCATCCGTTTGAAAAACAACTTGGTCGTCCGTTGCCGCGTCCGATTGTTTTGGAAAGCGATCTGTGTAAACCGATGCTTGGGCTTGGCAAGGATGACTTGTCGTGGATGCGGAACAATGTCGATACGATGTTGCATAACGCCGCAAGTCTAAGTTTTGTCGCCGAACCAAACGGCGAACCGTATCGCTCAAATATCGAAGGGACGCAAAACGTTTTGGCTTTGTGCGAAGCAACCGGCATACGGCGGTTTCATCACGTTTCAACCGCTTATACTTGTGGACTGCGTGAAGGAACGATTCGGGAAACGGAGTTTGATTGCGGACAAGAGTTCGGCAACGATTATGAAAAAAGTAAATTCGCGTCTGAAAAATCCGTGCGGGAAGCGTCGTTTTTAGATTCGTTGACGATTTTTCGTCCGGCGATTATTGTTGGCGATTCGCTCACAGGGTTCACGCCGACATTTCACGGATTTTATGCGCCATTGAAAATTTTAACGCCGCTTGTTTCACCGGAAAGCGTACAACCGGAAAACGCGGCGGAGTTTGGGCAGATACTTGGTATGAAACCGGACGACGTAAAAAATTATGTGCCGGTCAATTGGATTGCCGAAGTGATGACGCATGTGATTCGCGATGAATCGCTGCATCGTTCTTGTTATCATCTCGCGTCGAAAAACAGGACGCGGATGGATGTGATGAGTCGGATTATGGCGGAAGGAATACAAAATCACAAGACCGGAAAAACGATCAACGCCGAACATATCAATTTAGAAAAATTGTTTGCGACTTTTATTGAGCAAATGGAGGTTTACAAATCGTATTGGCGGTGCGATCCGATTTTTGATATGACCAATACGCACAACGCCGTGCCGCATCTTCCGCCGCCGATTGTAGACGAACCGATGTTGCGGCGTTTGGTGCGTTACGCGATTACATCCAATTTCGGATGGCCTATTCCCAAACCGGCGAGCATTCCGTTTGACACGGCGGAATATATCAAAACAAATTTTAAGACAACGATATCGCATCAGGAAAAACCGTTGATTTTCGGACTTCGCGTCACAGGACTTGGCGGCGGCGATTGGACAGTCAACGCCGTCACAAAAGAGTTTCAATCAGGACTGCCGACAACTCCCGCGCCGCTTATGACGCTTAATTCAACTGTATTTCAACGATTGGTCAATAAAACAATTCCACCGGAAACTAATATCGCCGAGCTTACTTCCTGGGAACGCGGAAACGATAAAGAGCGGCAAGCAGCGTTGCAAATTTTGACTGACTTTTGATAAGAAGGTTTTTGACAGGATTAACAAGATAAGGATTTAGGGGTTTAGAATAGTGCTTTGAAGGTGTTTTTTTAAGTTTTTTAATAACTGTCGTTTATTAAAAAACTTCTGATTATTTTGCATTTAGGGAAGTCGTTTGAATCAAGGGGAAATTGGAGAAAATTGGAATAAAAAACCTCATTTCCACCTAATTTTCCGAACAAAACAACCTCAGTAGCAACGATTTTCCCCAAAAAATAAACCTCATTACCTCATTGACATTTTGGGTTGGAATGAGGTAATGAGGTTGTTTTTTTGAGGCAATTGTTGCTACTGAGGTTGTTTTGTTCGGAAAATTAGGTGGAAATGAGGTTTGTGCGGAACGATTTTCCCCCAAAAACGAAATAACCGGAAAAATCTAAACACACCTTGAAGCACTGGGGTTAGAGTATAAAATAATATTAAAAATCTTGTCAATCATGTTAATCTTGTCAAAAAAGAGAACACCATGCAAGACGACTTAACTGGAAAAATTATTGGTTGTGCTTACAAAGTTTACAATCAACTTGGTTTTGGGTTTCAGGAATCCGTTTATCAAAAAAGTATGCTGATTGAATTGGCAAAACAAGGTTTGAAAGCCAGCGAAGAAGTAGGAATTGCCGTATATTATGATAATCAAAACGTCGGTAATTTTTTTGCTGATATTGTTGTCGAAAATGAATTGATTGTAGAATTAAAATCCGTGCAGAAACTGCAATCCGCCTATGAAGTTCAACTTGTGAATTATCTCGTCGCAACCAAAACAGAAACCGGACTACTTATCAATTTTGGACCGGATACAGTAGAAATCAAAAGGAAATTCAGAACATACAAAAAGACCAATTCATAAATTTTTGACAGGATTAACAAGATTTACAAGATGTTTTTTAGAGAAAGAGATAATATAAAAAATAGTAGACCTTTTCTCTAACCCTATCAATAGACCGAACACTATTCAAAAAACAGTTATTTTGTATTTACCTGTTTTGCCTAAATAACCTAATGTGAGGTTAGAGAAAAGGTCTAGTAACTATTCAGTCGCTCCAATCAAATGAATCCGCACTGGGCGTCTGAATAGTTATCCGAAAGATTTTACTATTGCAACCCTTATTTATCAGGTTTCCCTTAGTAGCCAACCAAGCCCCAAAAACGCGCCCTTGATTCCCTTATTTTTTTACCGCAAAGGCGAAAAAGTCGCACAAAGGATTTATAACGAACAACCTTTGTGCGTCTTCGTCGCCTTGGTGGTAAAAAAATAAGGGAATAGGGAATAAGGACGCATATTAGCGCCAATTCGGGCTACTAAGGGAATGTCATAAATAAGGGCGGCAATAATAATATTTTCCGGTAAAATTGATGGTAATTATTCAGTTTCTAGTACGGACTGATTTGGTTTGAGCGACTGAATAGTTACGATTTTTTTTAGAGAAAGATATAACTCATGTTACGCACTCTCTGTGGAAAGTCCATGATAAATTTGTCAAAGGACATTTTTATTAGCCCCGCATGGGGCGTGATGTGCATAACCGGCGGTTATGCACATCACACCCCTGCGGGGTTAAAAAACTTGGGGTGCGTAACATGAGATGTAATACAAAAAATAAAAGCAACCGTTCAAAGAGCGGATTTTTAAAACGCGAAATATGCGAAAAGTTACGAAAGGTTAGTTCGCGTATTTCGTGTTGAAAATATTTGTTCATTGACATTCAAGAGTATGAGTATAGCTGCGTGAACGGTTACAAATAAAGTACAAAGAAATGAAATAAAAATTTTTCGTAAAATTTAAATTTGATATATCAAAGCGTTGAAATTTATGTTTTAGAAATTAATACTTCAAAACATATCTTGTAAATCCTGTAAGTCCTGTCAAAAAAAGTCGTGTCCATTATGTCAAACGCAAAACCAACATTTTCTCCGATTGCCGTTATTGGAATGGCGTGTCGTCTTCCCGGCGCGAAAAACATTGACGAGTTTTGGTCGATGTTGCGCGAGGGGCGTTCGGCGTTGGGCAAAGTGCCGGAAAGCCGTTTTAATCGAGAATTGTTTTATGATCCAACTCCCGGCGTATTGAACAAAACATATACCGATCTTGCCGGTTTAGTTGAATATCATCCGTATCCTAAAGACCGTTATCCGTTGCCGGAATTTGGCGAGACCGATTATGACGCGGCGCATCTTGCGTTTTGCGAATCGGTCGGCGACTCGCTGGTTCATGCCGGATTCGATCCGTTTCATGTCAACTGTCCGAACACCGGCGTATTTGTCGGGCATACTCGCCCCGGCGATTTGTCGCAGCAGTTTGATTATCAAATTTGTTTACCGGAATCGTTGGCGCATTTGGAATCGTTGACTTCGTATCAATCGGCATTGCAAGGAAAGAATGCCGCCGAGGTGCACAAAAAATTAGAAGCAGCGGCGACGTCTTCGCTGAAACAACGCGATGAAAAACGCTGGACGTTTTATCTCAGCAGCGATCTGGCGTTACTTGTTTCGCGGGCGTATCAGTTTAACGGTCCCGGTATCGTTTTCAATTCGGCGTGCGCGTCGTCGCTCCACGCGATTTGTCAAGCGGTTTATTCGCTGCAATTGGGGCATATTGATATGGCAGTTGCGGGCGGCGCAACATATTTTCATAGCGATACGCTTGTTCTGTTTGCGTCGTCGAGATCGTTGACGAAAAATCGCTCGTGTCCGTTTGACGCGGAAGCGGACGGATTGATTATGGGCGAAGGAAACGTTGCGTTGATTTTGAAACGTCTTGAAGACGCGGTTGCCGACGGCAATACGATTCACGCGGTGATTAGCGGAACAGGCATTGCGTCCGACGGCAAAGGCAAATCGCTTTGGGCGCCGCGAAAAGAAGGTCAAATTGAAGCGATGAACCGCGCCTATTCGGGAACAGTGCGGCTTGACGACGTAGATTTTGTCGAAGCGCACGCGACGTCCACCGCGCTTGGCGACGCGACAGAAATGGAAGCGTTGGCGACCGTGTTTCAACAAGTCCCTTGGGATCGCAAAATTCCGGTTCACAGCACCAAAGGAAATATTGGACACATGTTGGAAGTTGCGGGAGCCGCAAGCGTATTGAAAACGATTCTCGCAATCACGCATCAAACAATACCGCCCATTGCCGGATTAAAAACGCTCAATCCGAAAATCGCGTGGAATGAGATTCCGTTTTTTGCACCAACAAAACTGATGAGCTGGGAAGCTCCGGCAAACGGTCGTCCGCGACGCGCTGCGGTCAATTCTTTCGGAATCGGCGGATTGAACGTACATCTCGTGTTAGACGAATGGAATCCGCAACATTCGTCCGCAAAACATTTTTTTATTTCATCATCGGAAACCGTCAACGCAACATCAACGCAAAACAACTTTGCAAAAAACGAAACTGCGCCGCCGCCTGTTCCTCTGCCGATTGCGGTCATTGGTTACGGCTGTATTTTTCCGCAGGCGTTGACTTCGACAATGTATTGGGATTTGCTTATCAATGGGAAAAACGGTTTCGGCAACGTGCCGGACAAACGCTGGATGCTCGAAACGTTTCGCAAGCATGAATTTGCCGAACGGTCGGATGTTCCGCCGTTTCGCGCAGGCGTGATTGATAATTATTCGTATGACTGGAAGAAAAACAAAGTGCCGCCGAAACAGGTGGAAAACGCGAGTCCGATTCAATTTATGATGTTGGATGCGGTGAATGAGGCGTTGACAATTTCCGGCATGTCGCAAACGCCGGAGGAACGCAGACGCATGGGCGTTGTAGTTGGAACGGGGTTTGGCGGCGATTTCGCGTGTCAAATGAATGTCGTTTTGACGTTGCCGATCTTTTTGAAACATTTGCGAAACATTTTGCGAAAAGAAGCGGTTGCCGAGACAGTGATTGATCAAATTGCGTCGGATTATTCCCAGTTTTTGCATAAACGAATGCCCGCGCTGTTGGATGAAACCGGCAGTTTCACGCCGAGCGCGTTAGCGTCGCGGATTACGAAAACGCTGGATTTAATGGGCGGTGCGGTTGCGATGGAATCGCAGGAAGCGTCGGTTGGCGCGGCGTTGGCATGTTGCATTGATCAACTTGCGGTCGGAATGAACGACACGATGATTTGTGTTAGCGGTTATCAGGAATTAGATCCGGTCGTTTATAATTTTTGCGCGAAAAGTCAATTGCTGACCGAACATCCTGAACGTTCGCCGTTGGACAAAAACGCTTACGGACGTTTGCCCGGCGAGGGATGCGGCGTTTTAATTTTGCAGCGTTTGGACAAAGCCGTTCAGGAAAAGCGTCCTGTTTACGCGGTCATTCGCGGAACGGAATGCGCGACGGCGGATTCCGTTTACAACAATACGAAGCTCGCTATCGAGCGCACGCGGCGTTATCCTACGCAACAAACGCGCAGCGTCGATTTTTTAGAAGCGTCGTTTTGCGGGATTCCGGCGATTGACGCTCAATATTTGGACGCATACATTGACGCGACGAAGAATGATATTGCGGAAGATAACACGGTGAAAAATAACGGTTCGTATAAAACGAAATTAGGAACGACGCTGAATCAAACCGGATTCCTTGCGATGGCGTCCGGAATCCCTTCGCTGGTGAAATACGTGATGGCGTTACATCAAAAAATCACGCCGCCGATTGCAAATCATCAAACGACGGCGCCGTTTGTTGCGCGGTATCAACAATCATTGGAAGCGGCAACGCATCCGGTTCAATGGACTCCTGCCGATTCTAACAACCCGCACCGCGCTGGCTTGTTATGCGGCGAAAAATCGGTTTATTATGTTTTGTTAGAAGAGAAAAATTTTTAGACAGGATTTGATATTTCAAAACATACCTTGTTCATTCTCTGTCTAAAACATGAAATGGAAGATTCAACGATGACTACGACTATTGGAAAAATTGTTTATTTTGACGCGACGCAAATACGTCGGGAAAAAATGCGGAATAACGCGGTGAAAACAATCGCGTCCGTTCCCGCTCCGCAAATTGCGATTCCTGAAATTATTCCTGAATCGAACCCCGCGCCGATTCTTGCGACAGCAGTTGAATTGATTACCGCGTCAACAGAACCGGCTGTCGCTAGCGTGCCGTCAACGGAAGAGTTGCAAACATATCTTGTGAATTTCGTTGTGGAGCAAACCGGCTACCCTGACGATTTTGTTACGCTCGACGCGGATTTGGAAGGCGATCTCGGCGTCGATAGTATCAAAAAAGCGCAGCTTCTCGGCGAACTGAACGAGATGTTCCATTTTGCGGAAGTCAACGCGGCGGAAAACAGCAGGACGTCGCTTGATGATTTTTCGACGCTGCGGCATATTTTAGATTTTATGTCGAAACGGCTTGGCGTTAATGCAGCTTCGTCAACAACGCCTGTCACAACGCCGACAACAGCGCCGTCCAATACCGCAACGCCGCAAATGGTCGGCGTTGCGCAAACAGCATCAATAACAGCCGCAACATCTGTAACAAATAAGATTGCTAACGCGCCGTCAACGGAAGAGTTGCAAACGTATCTTGTGAATTTTGTTGTGGAGCAAACCGGCTATCCTGAGGATTTTGTTACGCTCGACGCGGATTTGGAAGGCGATCTCGGCGTCGATAGTATCAAAAAAGCGCAGCTTCTCGGCGAACTGAACGAGATGTTCCATTTTGCGGAAGTCAACGCGACGGAAAACAGCGGGACGTCGCTTGATGATTTTTCGACGCTGCGTCATATTTTAGATTTTATGTCGAAACGGCTTGGCGCGCCGTCTGAAACATCGGAGAATCAATTGCCGTTTTCGGCTGCACAAAACGAGAACAACGAAAAAAATAAAACGCTCAAAAACTTTCTGGTCAATTTCGTGATTGAGCAAACCGGCTATCCCGAAGATTTTGTTACGCTCGACGCTGACCTGGAAAGCGATCTCGGCGTCGACAGCATCAAAAAAGCGCAACTCTTCGGCGAATTGATCGAAGTGGTTGACGTCGTTCCGGTCGAACATCTTACGTTGGACGATTTTAAAACGTTAGGTGATATTTATCATTTTGTGATAACGCATGAAACGAGATAAGCGTTCTTGATACCTCATGTTACGCACGCTAATTTTAAAATCCGCCCAAGCATTGTTCGTTGTTTTTTTGTAACTATTCAGTGGAATGTAAGTTGGATCATTTCGATGTGAGAATTTCGTATTTTTTAACCTC
>JAIRYX010000094.1 GCA_031267635.1 Planctomycetaceae bacterium | reverse complement strand
CATCAAAATGGGACTTTTTGTGTAAAAATGCCCTAAAAACGGCTGAAAGCGGTTGGGTTTAGGTCGAATAGAAAAACTAGGGCAAGACTGGATTTGGGCTCTGCGTAACATGAGTTATTTATTATCATCTAGCACGGATTTATACTTTTGCTGTAATTCTTGCGAAGGATTAATAATTTTTTTATAAGATTGTTGAAGTAAATTTTTTTGTTCTTCCATACTGATAACTATGGCATCACTTTTCATCTCCAGTAACAGCATCAATTGTGATATTGCTTGGTATAATTGCGGATCTCGTTTTTGCAATTGGATAATATTTTTGAGCATTTCGACAATGAAATATCTCATAACAAAAACGTCCTCTATTTTGTGAAATTCTGTTAATTGAGCATCTCCCAATTTAGCAAACAATATTGCAATTGCCACGTCGCAATTATTACAGCGATCACTTAACGATTTTTTCAAAGCGGACGTATCTGAGGCGACGAGTACTTGCTTTATTTTTTCAGAAGAAACAACCTTTATCAATGTATCTTTTTCTTTTCTGGTTGTAAACAAGTGGATCAGATCGGACAACCCGACAAGCTCTATTTCCGCCAGATTATTATCTTTTAAAATGGAGAGATATAAAGGCAACGAGATATCGACAATACGATCTATATTACCAGATAACATATCCGAAAGAAGCCAACGATTTAAATATTTTAACTTTCTGGCATCTGACCGTTCTTTGTCAAATTTTTCTGCGCATATATCAGCAAAGTGTCTCAACCAACTAATATCTTCTTGTGAGACAGAAGAAACCGGCAAATACCAATACTTCAATGACAATTCGCGATATTTTTTATCCAATAATTCGAAATCGGAATCGAAATGTGCCAATAACTCTTTGGTGTTGGCAACCGTACCCTTCGGAATTTTTTTGTAGTTGGATAATTTTGCCCATCTTAGACAGTCACCGACATCAAGATTTTTGTTCCTAACAATAATGTTTTGAGGTAGTTGAATGGGAAAATCAAATTCTTTTTTTTCAGTAAAATAACTGACGGTACAAATCCTTCCCCCTTTATGAAAGACGACAGGAATGCGTACCAACTTGTAGTGTTTGCCCTTTGGGGCTTGCACATTTACCGTAAAACCACCCGCAGGAATACTATGCTCTGCTAATTCTGCCTGAATTTCCTCAAGCTGCCCATTTTGGTAAACATAATTTAATCTTTTCTCAGAGGTAATGACATTTTTGGCAACTTCATCATATCTTTCCGTGCGTTTTATGTTCAGACAATCCGGTGAAATATTGTAGAATACAGAATATCTTGGAAAAGACGTAATAGGTCTCAACTTCACCAATCTATTTTCTATAACATTAAATAAATCTCTCTCAGTAAATCTCGTTACCAAATATTCGATAAAAGCATAACGTTGATCCTCAATTTTGTAATTATTAAGAACATGCGTAAAAACTTTTCTGGAAGAACCAGACAAATCGTAATCCCATTTTTTCTGGTGTGGGGCCGCAAACAGACGATAACGAGAAGGCGTAATGTGACCGTATAAATCAAAAGCCGGATAAGGAAAATTGATGGATATCCATGCTGGTTCCGTCCAGACTATTTCATATGCGATGTCTCTAGGAGAAACATAATAATTCAGGAACATTCCCGTTTTTGTTTGAGAAATCGGGGTATTCAGCATGACTGTCGCTTCGAATTGAATTTCACTGTCAATATTTCTTCCAATCGGATAAATATTTTTTTTATGTACCGGATCCGGTATGGGCGATAGGCTTCGCCCCTGAGCAACCGCTTCACGTTCTTGCGTTTGCGTGTCCAGCTTCGGGAATTTTAAAACAGCTTGAGCATATTCAGTAGCAAATGTACACGTGCCCCAAAAAACGAACAAGACGAATATCACACCGAAGCTGGTATTGGCGGCAGACCTCACCATCAAACAATCGCTTCGCGATGCTACGCTTGTATGTTCAGCTTCAGAAACTTTAAAACAACCTGAGTATACCAAAATACTTTGAAATAAATTTTCTATCACTCTCATTCTTCTGGATAAGTTAAGATAACACCTTCCGTAATACTTTCCTGAACTAGAATTGCCGGAGTCAGCAAAAAATCCACATTTTCACACATTTCCAAGGAAGGATCAGTGGCACCGGAGTAAGCCCCTTGACGTAACAATGCATCCTCCCTATAAATCTGTTCATTGGAAATCTGGTCACAGGAGTTTTGCATTGCTGGTTGATCCTTGGGGCGTATAGATATTGGACATGGCAATAATACCAATAATGCACATGCCAAAAAAATAAAACGCCAATAGTACCTAAACACTTTCATAATAAAACGAATTTGTAAAAAGCAAATCAACAACACAATATTAGAGTTACCTTCATACCCATAGGTATTAAGTTAAGGGGTTAAGTTATTTATAATCCAAATAGTTATCGTTTGTTTGCAATATTCGTTTTCATTCACGTTACCAACGAATTTGCCCCAACTTTGTCCGTGATTTGTTATGGATTCGCCCTATTTTGCTCTAATATTTTCCGATAAACTTGAAAATAACCACACATCGCATGATGTCTTGTTGAAACAACTATTTGAAAATAAAAAACTTAAACCCTTAATTTAATACCTATGACCTTTATACCGGCTCTGGTATAATCGTACAAGAACCTCACTTGCGTAAAACCTGCCTTCGAAAAAAAGCGAACAGTATGAACGCAATACCGATAACTATCAACATTACTCGAAGAAAACCGACTCGCGCAGGAGTTGGTCCAACTTTATCCTTGCCTAGCTCGTCCCATTGTTCCTCTTTTGCGATCATAGCGATTTCTTCATCAACTTTTTCAAAAAATCTATCCTCAAACTCTTTCGTTCGTCGCATATTGTCGGCAAGCTGGGCTTCCATCGACTTTTTTTGCTCTTGTTCATCAAATAACTTTCTTATTTTTGCTTGTATCGATCTTGTTTCATCAAGAACTTCCTGGGGAATTACCTGGTTATAGGTTTGTTCAATCAATGCAACAATTGCCATTACCTCCGCCTGCAACGGACGAGCACCCACCGCATCAAATTCGATCCCGTCTATCCTCTCAAACAACACATTTAACAACTTACTAAAATCGTTCTCTGGTAAAGGATATTTCATAGATGGAGTAACCTCACTACTCGTTCTACTACTGTAAAAAGCAGACAAACCATCCACAAGAGTTTTTATAAATTTATTTTTTCTGGGCGAAATTTCTTTAGCTTCGTAACGTTGAAGCAACTCAATTTTTAATCGCTCTTTTTGCTCCGTCAATGCTCGCAAATTTGCGGGAGATGTGGAAAAAACAGGCAGATAAAAGTACGAGGCAAACAAATGCCTCAAATCTTTCTTTCCTATTTCTATAAGGGACACAGTACACCTATTCGAATCTTTTACATCCTCTTGAATGTACGTTTCACACCAAGAATTTAACTTGCCTACAAACTCGTCTCTCCTCTGTTTAGACATCTCCCCGAAAGGTACTTGGACATCGGGATTAGAAACAAATTCATTTGCAATATTCAAAAACTCTTTCTGGTGCTCTTTGGGCAACTTTTTGAAGCGAACATTGTTCTCAAGTATCTGAGAACAAGACTCACCCCCGCTGCTATATACACATCGCACCGAAAACAATACAAACCAATAGAATACGGATTTTTCTTTCCCTAATTTTCATAACAAATTCTCCAGTTAAATTGACAACATAGAAACCAACAAACTCAATTATTGGTAACCGTTCACGGTTTTATAAAACAGTGTGTACACAATAGTGCCCCTCCCCCCCCACGCCCTCAAACAACCGCTTCTCGTTGTTGCATTTCCGTATTCGGCTTTGTGGATTTAAAATACCCTGAGTGCAATGTTACTGGAACAAGACAAGCAACTACCCCCCGGCAGGACATTCGACAACGAGATCTAAAGAAATTTCAGCTGATGCGGAAGCACTCGCATGGGCCGGGCAGATTGTCAGAACACCATCTGATGCCGTTGCCGCTGATGTCGTAACAGTTGCCAAACCCATAAGTGTAACGGAAGACGAGGAAATTTGCTGGTCCTGGACAGTCAATGTACCTACGTGGCTTTCTGTTTTAGAATAACTACCGGGTGGGGAGGAAGTAGTACCCAAAGAAACCCCATCCTTTGCAACTGAAATTGATCCAATAGAACTCGCTGTACAAGAACCAGAAACGGACAAACTTCCTAAATTCGTAGAACCAGCACACGCTAGCGAGCCAGATGCTGATGCGGACGCGGAAGATGATGCCAAGGTTTGTGCCGTTCCACTCACGGACGCACTGAAGCTAATAGTACCATTTGCCGTCGCAAGGGCATTTATTGGTGTATGCGAAGGCAGGTCATGGACTTTTTTCTTGGAAATGGTAATGGATGCACTAAGCGGAGCACCAGGACTACCACTACTGTTACATCGGTTGTTAAGGTTCTCCCCGTTACCACTCCCTATGGAGTGGTCTATTTGCGCTTTACTCCCCGATGAAGTTATGGTGTACTGACAGTAATGATAGAAATTGATAGACCAGTTACAATTATAAGTTTCCGCTGTAGCAGGACTGTACGTAGACGAGCAAACGCCATCTTTCCAATGACTCTGCGCGCACACACATACGCAACTCAACCCCAACGCAACCACAATAACAGAAGAACTTCGTAATACCGCTTTCATCTCGTAATACCTTTCTTTTTGAATTTGACATCAACTTTGTAACCTGCCCATATTTTTGAATCACTTGGCTCAAAATTACAAGGCAACGGCTAACCCACATATAACCGCATTCCTACGGTATGACATCAGCCGAAAACCAATACGCACGATTATAACCCGTCGGCAACAATACACACACACACACACACCTACTTTGGTCATTAATGGTCATTTTATTTCAGGACGATGCCTAACCCAATTGCCAATAGCGTAACTCAAATTTCGCGAACGAGAGTTATACCGGAACCGGTACGGGCTGTAGGCTTCGCCCATGAGCAACCGCTTCGCGATGCTACGCTTTCGTAATCAGCTTCAAAAATTTTAAAACAGCTTGAGTATATTTTTGTCAAATTGCCTATCGCCTATAGTCTTAAACCTACAGCGATTTCTTTGAAAACTATGGCAAGCTGTTTGACATCAAAACTATTTTTGAGTTGCTCTGATACTTTAACAGAGAGTTCATCAAGGAATGATTTCCAGATGTTTATTTTGATCTTTGTTTGAGTTACATTTCGCAAAAGAGCATAAGCGGCATCAACAGATTTTATTGTTCCTCTGTTAATTGCATCGGCGACCATATCAACACAATCTGCCAACATCGCCGATTGCGTTTTGCCGTCTGGAGGAATATTTTGCGTTACCCATTCTTTGAGTGTCGTTGGCGACGGTGTCGGATTAGGGTTGGGCAATGGAGAGGGATTTGGTGTCGCGTCGGTTCCGTAATCGCAAACATGAGTTAGAATTTTCGGTTGACCTTCTTCAACAATTGCCGCAATTATCGTATATTTTGCGGGAACATTTGACGAAAACACAAGCGACGAACCGGACG